>CAZMFE010000037.1:0-548 GCA_964565495.1 uncultured bacterium | reverse complement strand
AACTACGTCCATACGGCCTGCGTCGCGATGCGAAAGAGCATTTTTGAGAAACTCCGCTTTGACGAAGATTTAAAAAGACGCGAAGATGTCGAATTCGGCCTCCGGTGCCGCAAAGAGGGGTACCTGATTTACGCCGATCCTACCTTAACGGTGGGGCATAAAAAGAAATATAATTTCATCTCCTTTTCAAAATATCAGTTTCAAGCGGGAAGAGAGCTTGTCCTCCAATATCTCACAACCAAGAATAAGAATCTCGTCGATGAATTCCATTCTCCCCAACACCCCCTTTATAAAAAAATGTGGCTTTTGAGACCTGTCTTGGGATTATTTTTTCCTCTTAATCTGATTTGGCTGGGACTCGAAGGTCCGTCCTTCGCTTTATCCTTTCTTGTCGGGATGGTTCTCTCCTCATTCCTCCTCGAATACCCATTCCGTCTTTATCTTTTTAAAGTAGCCCCCTTATCCGTCTCGCTCGCTAGTTGGTGGCTTTATTTTTATGACGGGTTAGTGACTGGCTTGGGAGTGGTTTCGGGAGTTTGTATTAAAAG
>CAZMFE010000036.1:0-10427 GCA_964565495.1 uncultured bacterium | reverse complement strand
CCCGGCGATCTCTATGCGAAGATCAATCCTTATCTTCGGCCCCTTTATGACGCCCTTTACGACATGGTGGAGTTTGAGGAAGCAACCCGTCTCATGGAACGAGGGACCCTTGAGGTCGCCCCCCTCGCTTACATGCGGGGCCGGACCTTGAATGATTCGTTTGTCGTTTTGGATGAGGCCCAGAATACGACACATGCCCAGATGAAGATGTTCCTCACCCGCCTCGGTTTTTCCTCCAAAGCGGTGGTGACCGGAGATATCACCCAAATTGATCTTCCCGGGGGTAAACATTCGGGGTTGGTGGAAGCCTCCTCGATTCTCGCGGGCATCCAAGGGATCAAATTTGTCCGCCTGAGCGAGCTCGATGTGGTGCGCCACCCCTTGGTTCAAGAGATCATCCGTGCCTATGAAAAATACGAGCGCAAGTAAGCCTCTTTTCTTAGGAGCCTTCGTCGTTCTCGTCTTCTTGATTACGGCCCAGAAGGGGGAGACGCCCGCCCCAAAGGAATTCGTGATCGACGAACCGGCTCCGCGGACGGTCTTTTCTCCGATTCGGATGGTTTTTGTGGATGAGGCCGAGACCGCACGGCGGAGACAAGAAAAGGAGTCTCAGGTACTTCCGGTTTATGCCTTTGACCCTAAAGTCAAAAATTTGGTTTCCTCCCGTGTCGAGAGAGCCATGAAGGAGTTGGCAAAGACCCAAAAGGAAGGGGAAGAAGGGGGAATTGAACGACTTTCCAAAGCGCTGGCGGCAGCGTTCGAGCGGCTTTTCAAAGAGGGGGTTTTAGAGGACGCAAGGAAAAAGGAACTTCTCGATTCTGGAAAATCTCGTATCCAGGGTTTTGATCCAGAAACCAAGGCGCTCGAGGAAAAAGAAGTCAAGGGACTCTTGAGTGTCTCCGAGGCCAAAGAAAAAGTGGCTGTGATGCTCGAGAAGGAAGGAGTCAAAGAGCGGGCCGAGCGAGAAAAGGGGCTTGAGATTTTTACGAAGGTGATTCAACCCAATTTGTTCTTTGACGAGGACGAGACAAAAGAGCGCGTCAAGCAGGTGCTGGCTTCAGTGGCTCCCGTGACCGAAGAGGTCAAGCGCGGAGAAATGGTTATTCAAAAAGGGCTTTGGGTCACCCAAAAACAGCAAGAGAGACTGACCCAGATCCAAAAAAAGATGGCCCAGAAGCGGGTCCAGACTCGTCTCGTGACGGTGAGTCTCGTTGTTTTTCTGGGTCTGGCCCTTGTCTTTTTCTACCTCAGACAGTTTGAATCGAAGGAGTCCAACTCTCCTCGTTTTCTCGCCCTCATTCTCGCTGCGCTTCTGGCAACCCTCGCGGCGGAGAAGATTACCGTTTTGATTCCGGGCTCCTCTCTCTATCTTCTGCCTGGCGCCTTGGCGGGAATCCTTTTGACGATTCTTTGGAGCCCGCGGCTCGGCCTTCTCGGGCCCCTTTCGATGCCCCTTCTTTCAGCCCCTCTCGCCGAGTTTCGCCTGGAGATCATCCTGATGGTTTTGGTCGGCTCTCTCACAGGATGTTTTGCGGCTCGGGGAATTCGTAAACGGGTTCATTTTCTTAAGGTCGGCCTCGCCGTCGGCCTTGTGAACGCTGCGGTTCTGATCGCTTATTTCCTGTCTCAAGACTGGCCGCTTTCGGAGGCCCTTGAGGGGAGCACGCTGGGTGTGACCAATGGTTTCCTCGTGACCACACTGGCCTTTTTCTTGGTACCGCTTGCGGAATCTTTATTTAATTTGACGACGGACATCAGTTTGTTAGAACTCTCCGATCTTAATCACCCGCTTCTCAAGCGGATGGTCGTCGAAGCGCCCGGCACCTATCACCACAGCCTGGTGGTCAGCACCCTGGCGGAGGCGGCCTGTGAGGTGATCGGCGCCAATGCCCTTCTGGCCCGTGTGGGCTCGTATTTCCACGACATTGGGAAGATCGCCCGTTCCGAATATTTCACGGAGAATCAGACGCGCGAGACACGGAGCAGACATGAAAAGTTAACTCCGACCATGAGCTGTCTCATTATCATGAGCCACGTCAAGGAGGGGGTGGAGCTCGCCAAGAAATATAAGTTGAAAGATGTCATTGTCCGCTTCATTCCGGAGCACCAAGGGAAGGGCGTTATTTACTACTTCTATAAGAAGGCCCTTGATCAAGCCGCTCCGGGCGAAACCGTTCGAGCGGATGATTTTCGCTACCCCGGACCCAAACCTCAGAGCCGAGAGACGGCAGTCGCTTTACTTGCCGATTCCGTCGAGGCGGCCAGCCGCTCGTTGAAAGAAATCACCCCTCCCGCCATTCGGACCCTGGTCCGCAAGGTCATCAATGAGAAATTCATCGACGGCCAGCTCGACGAATGCGACCTCACCCTCAAAGATCTCCATAAAATCCAGGAAAGCCTTGTCCAAAATTTAATGGCGATCTTTCACACCCGGGTCGACTACCCCCCGCCGCCTAAGGACCCGTATCGAGCCGATCTGTTCCAGGCGGATCAATTTACAAAGTTCCGTTGACGCGAGTCGAAATTTCCATTATCAACCGGCAGAAGGTGATTCGCCTGTCGAAAACGAGACTCCTCCGTTGGACCCGGAAAATCCTGGAATCGGCGGGCCTAAAGGGAAGCTCGCTTTCCCTTGTCTTGATGGATGATTTCGGGATTCGTCGGTACCACCGGCGATTTTTGGGCCAGGATCGGGCGACCGACGTCCTGGCCTTCGAGCCGGCGGCAGGGCATTTTTCCCCCGGGGGAAAAATTGCCTTTTTGGGAGACGTGATTGTTTCGGTCGAGACGGCAAAAAGGGCGGCCCCTCGGTTTGGGAATCGATGGGAGGAGGAACTCCTCCTTTATATCTGTCACGGAATTCTTCACTTGACAGGCTTTAAGGATTCTACGCCTCTCCAGAAGGCGCGAATGGAAAGAAGACAAAAGGCGGTCTTACAGAAAGTTTTAGGCAGACGATGGCGATTCAGAAGACGGAAGCCTTTGTTCTAAGATCCCAGCCTTTTCGTACGAGTTCCCTCGTCGTGACGACCTTTTCTCGTTCCTTGGGAAAAGTGAAAGGGATAGCGAAAGGGGTCCGGCGCGAGGGCATACCTCATCCGAGCACCTTCGAACCGTTTACTCTTCTGGAGCTCATTTTCTATGAAAAGATCCGTTCCGATCTCCATCTTATTTCCGAGGCCAATGTCTTGGAATCTTTTGAATCGCTACGCTCCGACCTTGAAACTTTGGCGACAGCCTACTATTTAGTGGAATTGGTCGATCAACTCACCCCGCCTCACGATCGCCATGAGCCTATTTTTGAGCTGCTCCACTTCGCCTTCGAGTGGCTTCCGTCCCTTTCCCCTCCTTTCCTGACCCGTTTCTTTGAGATTCGTCTCCTTCGGGAGGTAGGCCTCCTTCCCCATTTGGGAGGGTGTTTGGGCTGCGGAGTCAAGGACCCGGACAAGGCCTACTTCAGCGTCAAGCAGGGAGCGATCTTTTGTCCTGTCTGCCGGAGGCAAGCCCCGGAGTCAAGGCTTCTAAGCTTAGACGTGCTAAGAGCAATGAGAGGGTTACTCGCGATAAAAGGGGAAGCCTCCTTCTCTGGTCTGGAAGAAGTTTTGGCCCCTTCTGTGGAACGGGAGATGGGAGGGATCGTGGAGCGGTTTCTCACAGAGAGGCTCGGAAGGCGGCTTTTGACGCGCCGATTCCTCAGTCAGGTAAGATCACTTAAGCTTAGTCAAAGAGCTAGGTTATGAGATTATTGTGAGCCATTTGACAAAATAGATCTGGCGTGTTATTTTTTATTGAAAGCCGAAAAGGCTTTTTTCTTAGCCCTTGAATTAAGGATATTTAAAAAGGTTTAAGATGAGTAAATCACACTATCTCTTCTTTGATGTGGATAAACAGGAGAGGGACTCGGCAATTCGATACCTTCTCGGAGCCATCCTCCGTTCTCGAATGGAGTTGGGCGTGAGTCATTCGATTGGGGAATTTGACGAAGACGTCAATGTTTACCTTGCCCACCTCCTTCTTGCCATCGCTCTTCCGGAATATCACGAATTGGCGGAACCCTACCTCTCGACCGAATCAAGCGACGTCCTCAAGTGGGTCAAGGCGACGGAAGATCGGACGATCCGGTATTTTATCTTCAAGGTGAATGCAGACCACCTCTTGATTCATCTCGCGATCTTTGACGATCTCGGGGCAAAGCCGTGGCGGGGTATTTTTCGGCGTTCGAAGAGGCATTTCGCCGAACTGGGCAAGCTTTATTACGAACAGGCCTCCAATTACCATACGCGGATTTATCGGAAAAGGACCGGCGTCGGCGAGGTGTTGGAGAAGCTGGCTCGTTACTTCGATCGTTACTCAGAAATCCTTCGGGTGGTCCGTCGGGACTATCTCCACTTCGTAACGCGGTTCCGGGATGAGGCCTTTGACCGGTTTTTACAAGAGCTCAACCGTTTCGAATGGGAGTCGGCCGCCAAAGAGCGGCTCGACCATTTTCTCGACCTTTACTCCCAGTGGTTAAAGACAAAAGATCCCCAATTAGAATTGCAGGTCCACCGAACGCTCCAGGAAATCAGAAAATTCGATCCGGAGTTTGGGAAAGGAATCTTCAATGACTCGAAAACTTCGTAAATTGCGTGTCCTGGAACGGAGATTTCTCAAGTGTTATTCCGCCTGGCAGGAGACTCACCGTCTGGAATTCGCCGATGCCTGGATGAAACTTCTGGGAGAACTCCTGAGTCTGAATCCCCGTTATTCTGCCCGCCATCCTTTCCAGCAGGCCTTCTAACTACTCAACTTCTCCGAAGTCTGTTATAATCCCTCCCTCTTTGGATCTGCCATGCGGAAGAAAGTCTTTTCCCTCGAACCCCCGGAACGACTCAAAAAATTACCCCCTTACCTCTTTGTCGAGGTCGACCGGCGCAAAAGGGAACTCCTCACCCAAGGGAAGAATGTCATTGATTTGGGGGTGGGGGACCCGGATTTGGCCAGTCCTGATTTTGTGGTCGACGCACTGGCCGAGGCGGCGCGGGATCCCAAAAATCATCGTTATGCGTTGGACACGGGACTTCCCGAGTTGCGCGTGGCGTTCGCCCAGTGGTTTCGGGAGCGTTTTCGTGTCCGGCTCGATCCGGACGAGGAGGTTCTTCCCCTCATCGGGAGCAAAGAAGGGATTGCCCATCTTCCCCTTGCCGTGCTGAATCCCGGGGATGTGGCGCTGGTTCCCGACCCTTGTTATCCCGTCTATCAGTCAGCGACTCATCTGGCCGGAGGGGTCCCTCATCTTCTTCCCCTTTTGGAGTCCGAAGATTTCCTTCCCGACTATTCTTCTCTTGAAGCGGACATCCGGGCGCGGGCGAGATTCCTTTTCCTAAATTATCCCAACAACCCCACCTCGGCCTGTGCCTCACGGGAATTTTTTGAGCGTTCGGTCGCCTTTGCTCAGGAAAATGGAATCTTGATTGCGCAAGACGCGGCCTATTCGGAAATCACCTTTGACGGCTACACGGCCCCGAGTATCCTTGAAGTCGAGGGAGCAAAGGAAGTCGCCCTTGAGTTTCACTCCTTGTCGAAGACTTACAACATGACCGGATGGAGAATCGGTTTTGCCGTGGGAAACCGGGAGGCGATCCGCCTCCTTCGGAAGGTGAAATCCAATGTCGATTCGGGAATTTTCCAGGCGATTCAACTCGCAGGGATTCAAGCGCTCGAAAGGGGCAAGGGAGTTTTGACGCGGACGCTTGAAATTTACAGAAGAAGGCGGGACCTTTTTATCCATGGCCTGAACCGCCTCGGTTGGAAAGTCTCTCTTCCCAAAGGAACTTTTTATTGCTGGATTCCGGTGCCACCGGGCTATACCTCCCAGGAGCTTGCCTTGAAACTCCTGGAAGATGCCCAGATTGTGGTGACCCCCGGAAACGGTTTTGGTCCCAACGGAGAAGGCTATGTCCGAGCCTCGCTTACGATCTCGGAAGAACGTCTGGAGGAGGCACTCCGCCGGATCGAGAAAATCCACACCCACCGCCACAAATGAATGGAACGAGTCTATTTGAGTGTTGGATCCAACTTAGGGGATCGCGCCTCCCATCTTCACAAGGCCCAAATATTTATTGAGGGCTTTCCCCAGACCCGCTTCCTCCGAAGCTCTTCGGTTTACGAAACAGATCCGGTGGGCGGCCCGCCCCAGGGAAAATATTTGAATGCGGCTTGGGAGATTGAAACGGCGCTCGCACCGGGGGAATTAAGAGAGCGATTAAAAGAGGTTGAGGAGGAGATCGGAAGGAAAAGGAGCGAAGAGAAATACGCCCCCCGCGAAATTGATCTTGACATTATTTTTTATGGAAATCGGGTGGTGGAGGAGCCCGACCTCAAGATCCCGCATCCGCGGCTTCAGGAACGGGGATTTGTGTTGGAGCCCTTGGAGGAATTGATACCCGACTTTGTCCATCCGATATTGAGAAAGACGGTCAAGGAACTGGCTGTCATTGTGAGACGTCGATGAAAATTATTCAATCCCCCAGAGTTTTTCAGCAGGAAATGGTGCGGCTGCGGGCCCGCGGCAAGACCCTTGGCTTTGTCCCTACGCTGGGGGCCCTCCACGAGGGGCATCTTTCGTTGGTGCGAAGAGCGCGAAAAGAGAATCAAGTGGTGGTGGTGAGCATTTTTGTGAATCCCCTACAATTTAGCCCCCAAGAAGATTTCCGTCGTTACCCTCGCCCCCTTCGTCGGGATCGGACGATGCTTTCAAAAGAGAAGATCGATTACCTTTTTGTCCCTACGGTACCCTCGTTCTACCCGCGGGGATCGCAGACCTTTGTTGAGGTGAAGGAATTGAGCCGGGGCCTCTGTGGACGCTTTCGACCGGGACACTTTCGGGGCGTGGCGACGGTAGTGACAAAACTTTTCAATCTCGTACGCCCCCATCGGGCCTATTTTGGTGCTAAGGATTATCAGCAAGCTTTGGTGGTTAAACAGTTGGCCCAGGATTTGAATTTTGACCTCGAGGTCAAGGTCCTCCCTCTGGTTCGAGACCGTGACGGCCTCGCGCTCAGTTCTCGCAACACCTACCTTTCTCGAGCTGAGCGGGTCCGCGCCCAATCGATCCCCCACGCCCTCGCTTGGGCAAAGGTCGAACTTCAAGGGGGAAACCGGGATCTTAGTTCGATCCGTTGGGGCATCCTTCGAAGATTAAAGCCCGGCTTGAACCGGATTGACTATGTGGAAATTATCGAACCTAAGACGTTGCAACCCCTTAAGTCAATTCGGGGCGGCCTTGTGATCGCCGTAGCCGGCTGGGTAGGGAAGACAAGGTTGATTGATAATGTTATAATTTCACCCGAGTAAAACCATGTATCGACAGGTTCTCAAAGCCAAAATCCATCGAGCGACGGTGACCGACGCCCATGTCGACTATGAGGGGAGCATTACGATCGACGAGGAGCTCCTGAAGGCTGCAGATATTGTGCCTTACGAAAAGGTTTTGATCGCGAATCTCACGAATGGCTCCCGAATCGAAAGTTATGCCATCCCGGGCGAAGCCGGCTCAGGAATGATTTGCGTGAATGGGGGAGCGGCGAAACACGCCCAAAAAGGGGATCTTGTTATTATTATGACCTTCGCCGTTTTGACCGACGAGGAACTCGAACGGCATCGGCCAAGAATTATTTACGTCGATAGGCAAAACCGCATTCTTTCATTAAAACCACAAGGAAAGTTATAAGATAAGACCTATCACTTATCACTTAAAACTTATGAGATGAAACCTTTCAGTGTCGGAATCGTCGGTCTGGGCGCTATTGGATCTCGTCTGGTTGAAATTCTTGCGAAGGATTTTCAAGACGAGGCGCGCGTCGATTTTCTCTGCGATCTAGAAGAAGGGAAAGTCCGCAAGATCCAAAAGAAGTGGATTCCGAAAGCCCAAGGCCTCCCTTGGCCTGTTTTGATCGAGCGATCCGACCTCATTATCGAGGCTGCCTCTCAAGAGGTCGCCCTCCCCCTTGCCAAAAAAGCCCTCGAGCAGGATAAACAGGTATTGATCCTCAGTGTCGGAGGACTGTTGGCGTGGAACGGTCTGGCCCTGATTCTCGAGAAGACGAAAGGCCGGCTTTGGATTCCTTCAGGTGCCTTGGCGGGGGTCGACGGTCTCCTCGCCGCCAATCAAGGGCGGGTTCGCCGAGTCACCCTCACAACTCGGAAACCCCTCCTGGGACTTCAAGGAGCACCTTATCTGCGCCAAAGGAGGATTCGCCTCTCTGCCATCAAGAAACCGACCCTCATTTTTAAGGGGAATGCCGCTCAGGCGATTCAGGCCTTCCCCCGGAATGTCAACGTGGCCGCGACCTTGGCTTTGGCCGGCTTGGGCCCTCGCGAGACCCAGGTTCGGATTTTCACCTCACCCACTTACCGCCGCAATCAGCACGAAGTGGAAATTGAAGGAGACTTCGGCCGAATTCGTACAGAGGTCGAAAATCTTCCTTCAGCCGCCAATCCCCGGACGAGTGAGCTTGCCATCCTCTCTTGTGTCGCCACCCTGAAAAAGATTTTTGGTCGGATTTCGATTGGTACCTAAAGCAGAAGAGTTAATTTGCATCCGCGGCGCTCGGGAACATAATCTTAAAAATCTGAGTCTCAATATCCCGAGAAATCGCTTGACCGTCATCACCGGGCTCTCCGGTTCCGGGAAGTCTTCGCTCGCTTTTGATACCCTCTATGCCGAGGGTCAGCGCCGCTACCTCGAAAGCCTCTCTTCCTACGCCCGCCAATTTCTTGAGAAGCTGAAGAAACCCGACGTCGATCAGATCTCAGGCCTCTCTCCGGCGATCGCGATTGAACAGCGCTCGGTCGCCCACAACCCCCGCTCGACCGTGGCCACCGTCACCGAAGTCTTCGATTACCTTCGGCTTCTCTTTGCCAAGGCGGGGGAGATCTTTTGTTACCGCTGCGGCCGTCCGCTCGCGGGAGAGAAGCCGAGTGAAATTCTCGCGAGGGTCTTCGAGGAGTTCAAAGGAGAAGCCGTTCAGCTGATGGCTCCGATGGTGCGGGGGAGAAAAGGAGAATACCAAAAACTTTTTCAGGAGACCGTGAAAAAGGGATTCGGCCGGGCGCGAATCGACGGAAAAATGATTGAACTTTCAAAAAACCTGAAGCTTAAGAAAACCAAACGTCACGACATCGACATTCTCGTTGATTCCCTTTGGGTTAAAGATTCGGAAAAGAACCGTCTCGCGGAATCCTTGAGACGCGCTCTCGAACTCGCGAGAGGAGAATGCGTGATTTCCCCCCTAAAAGATCTCCCTCGAGAGAGATTTTTCTCGACCCAGCGGACCTGCCCTCGTTGTCAAGTCAGCATCCCTGAACTTGTCCCGAATCTTTTTTCCTTTAACAGCCCTTACGGCGCCTGTCCGAAATGCCGTGGAATGGGAAGACTGGCGCAGCTTTTGGCGCATGGGATCATCCGAGACGATTCGAGGCCGGTCTTTCAGGGCGCTTTGAATGAGGAGATTTTTTTCTCCTTCAATAAATATTTCATCGAAGATCTCGTTTCGGACTTAAAAGAAAAATATCATTTTGACTTGAGGACGCCTTTCCGGGACTGGCCCGAGGCGGCGCGTGAGGCCTTTTTTTGGGGCGACGACGAGCTGGCGGGGATCTTTGACGAACTGGAGAATCTCTTTCACCAAACGAATTCAGAAGAGGTGAGAAGAAAGGTCGCCAAATTCCTCCGAGAAGATATTTGTCCCGAGTGTCAGGGAGGGAGGATTCGAAAAGAGAGCCTCGGGATCCGAGTGGGGGGACGGAATATCGTGGAGTGGAGCCGGCTTTCCATTGAAGAGGCAAACCAGGAGTTTGCGAAGCTTTCTTTTCCCGAGAATCGAAGGAAGGTGACCGCCCCGCTCCTCAGGGAAATCCGGGAAAGATTTCAGTTTCTTCAAAACGTCGGACTGGCCTACCTGACGCTCGATCGTTCTGTCTCCACTTTGGCCGGCGGAGAGCTTCAGAGGATTCGGCTCGCCGCCCAGATTGGGGTCGGCCTCACGGGGGTCCTTTATATCCTGGACGAGCCTTCGGTCGGGCTTCACCCCCGTGATAACGGACGGCTTCTCGATACGCTCGAAAGGCTTCGGGATCTTAAGAACACGGTGGTGGTCGTGGAACATGATGAAGAAACAATCCGTCGGGCGGATCATCTCGTGGATCTGGGGCCGGGAGCCGGTCGGGAGGGAGGCGAATTGGTGGGAGAGGGGACGATTCCAAGGGTCTCTCGAGCTTCTCGTTCCCTGACCGGAAGATACCTTACCGGCGAACTCCACATTTCTCTTCCTCAGAGCCGGAAACCTTGGCGGGACGCTCCTTTTCTCGAGTTCCGCGGCTGCGAAGAACATAACCTAAAAAAGATTGACGTTCGAATCCCCCTTGGGCTTTTTGTCTGCATCACC
>CAZMFE010000035.1:0-10879 GCA_964565495.1 uncultured bacterium | reverse complement strand
TTGGGCGTCAAACGCCTGGGTCTCTTTGGTTCCTTCGCGCGCGGAGAACAAAACCCGGACAGCGATATTGACGTGCTCGTCGAATTCGAGCGGGATCAAAAAAGCTTCGATCATTTTATTCATCTGGCTTTCTTCCTGGAGGAACTGTTCAAGCGCCCCGTGGAATTGGTCACTCCCGAGTCCTTAAGCCCCTACCTGAAGCCCCATATTACTCAAAATATCGAATATGTCCCCCTCCCCTTTTGAATATCTAAGGAAGGCTCCGGATAAGTTTCCGCTTACGCCGCTTGTTGGATGCGGAGTCTGGCGCGGAAGGTTTCGACAAGATCGGCGAGGCCGGAAAGTTTGACAATGTTATCAAACTTCTTTTGATCCAGCGGGGGCGCCATTTCCACCTGAAGTCGGAGGAGAGTCTCTTCCCACTTCAAATCGCCGGGACTCAAGAGTCCCTGAAGTCTCGTCAGGGCCCGAGGAGATACTTCACGCTGCGCAAGCTCCCTGCGGACAAGACGCACTGCCTCTAAGGCATTGCGTGCCGCAAGAACCGGCAGTTTGCCTTTGGCAGGTGCGGGCTCCGGTTCCGCCGGCACGGTCTCAGGCACTTCCAGGGGGCGTTCCTTCATGTGGCTATATTATATAGCTGTGAAATATAGCTGTGAAATAAAGTCAAGACTAAATTTCACAGTTGAGAGGGTTACCTTCGAATCCCGCGCTCCCAGTTGCGGAGGATCCCACCGGTGTGGTGGACGTTGCGCAGCGCAAAGTGGGGTCTAAACCGAGCTGTGAGGCGGGTTGCCTTCTCGACGTTCGCGGGGCCGTATCGCTCGATCAGGATCAAAAATTTTCGGATGACCTCGGGGTCGTTCGGCTGATTGAGAATTCCGGCGAGCCGGCGTGCCCGGGTGAAATCCACGGGAGAGGCCATCAATTCTTCCGCGAGCCTCTGAAAGGCGGAGCCCCTCTCCTCCGCCGACCAAAGGGCGTTCACCCGGTAACGATTCGCCCGCTTGGGGGCATTGGGGTCTCCGATCTTGATGTCACGATCCACTTCAATCACGTTGAGGCGTTCAAGCCGGACCGTCTGCCTGGAAAATCTCTGCCATGAAATCCCGTACCGGAGGGCGATCTTTCGCACGGCCAACGAGGACCAAACCGGCGCTTCGGGAGAATGGCTCACCTCGGCCAGGTGAATCAAATAGGCGTAGCGTTCGCCCGTGGAAAAACGCCGGTGCCAGCCTTTGGTCCAATAGTCCCACGGGAGCACGAAAAAATCTTTTTCCGGAATCGTATAGAGTTTCCCCCTTCCCTTAAAGAGCCGGATTTTTTTCTTTGCAGGATCGTAACGCAACAAATGGTGAAAGCGGTCAAGAAAGATTCGGGGCTGGGTGAGTGTGCGCTGGAAATAACGGGAACGGTCTTTCACGGACGGGGTGAATCTTCGGGGGACTTCAATCGCGGCCAGTTCGGCCATCCTTTTTTCTTCCCACGGGATCTGGTGAGACCGGAGCCGCTGGGCTTCGTGGAGAAGTGCCAGCAAAAGATCAAGCGTCCTCTTCCCCCGTCGCTGAAAAATGTTGGCGATGACACCGCCCCGGCGGACCCACCCCTGCCGGATGCGCACGCCGGAAAGTTTCAGGGGATCGTAACGGAATCGTTGGGCGGTCCTGAAAATGCGGGCGAGGTAATGTTTGATTTCCTGGGCCAGGGGCTTGGATTTTAAAGTGGCGGTCTTCTCGACTTCCCCGTCCCGGCGCGGATTGAGATTCTGGCTTCCAACGAAAACGGTTTCGCCGTCGATCACGGCCAGCTTGGCATGAAAAAGCGAATCGGTCGTATCGTAGTAAACGTGGACCTTCCAGCGGGCCAGCTCTTCGGCCTTGGAGCGTCCCCGGTAGAGAATCACATCGCTTCCCTTCCCTCCCGCCTGCCGGACGAGGGAGGCATCGAGCAAAACCCGAACCTTTCGTTGCTTCATCCGGGCAAAGATAAGCTGGCGTGTGAGCTCGTCGGCAAAATCGGAGTCGCTTTCCACAATATGAGAAATTTCGTAGGAGGCCAGGGTGATCTCCTCTTGTGCGTTTCGAATCGCTTTGAGGAGCTCAC
The DNA here is from genome assembly GCA_964565495.1 of uncultured bacterium. Taxonomy (GTDB): domain Bacteria; phylum Omnitrophota; class Omnitrophia; order Omnitrophales; family JACQLI01; genus CAZMFE01. The sequence goes on along the minus strand of CAZMFE010000035.1, from coordinate 8,776 downwards.
GGCGGAAATCTGAGGCGTCGAGCAGTACGGCTTCTTCGGAATTAAATTTCAGCGTGACTTCATGGTTCTCCAAAAGGGACGCGCTCGTCCAGTTATGGCTTCCGACAAGATAATTCTTTCCATCAAAGACCACCGATTTCTCGTGAAGGAAATCCCCGGATCCCCGCCATTGGAGAGGGATCCCCCGCTGGCGGGCAAAGCGAATCAGCCTTTCCCCCGAGGGTTTGGATCGAAAGATCCCGGCCGTTTCCAGGGCGATTTCAACACCCCGTTTTTTGGCCGCGTGGAGGGAATCAAAAATTGGCTCAAGGGGGCTTCTCTGAGGAGTCCCGGGATCGATCAAGAAAATTCGTGCTTCAATCCGCTGTCGGGCCTTTCGGATTTCCTCGAGAAGCTCGGGAAGGTAGGTGCGATCCGTTAAAAGTTTTGGCAAGAGCCAAAAGGTTAGGAAACCGTGGCGAGGCCGAGCAATCGGTCCAGATCGATACGTTCCTTAAAGACCTCGCGCAGGCTTCCAAAGCGGCAGCGCTCGACATCCACATCCTCCAGTTCGGGGAGGCTTCCCAGGATTGGAATTCCGGTGAGGTCGTGAATGACTTTGGGGTTCGTGATCTCGGCCATCGAGAGATTCACACGGGGCATCCGATTGAAGATAATCCCGCGAACGTCAAAACCCCGGATGACCGCTGCATCGACGGTGAGCAGGGTGTGGTTGATGGTCCCGAGCCCCCCCCGAGTGACAATCACGAGGGGAAGATCGAACTCGTGGATGAGATTAGCAACAAAATATTCCTTCGTAATCGGAACGAGAAGGCCGCCGATCCCTTCGACAATTACAAACTCATAGTGACGTTGAAGCTCTCGATAGGCCTTGAAAATTTTTTCGATCGGAATTTCTTTCTTTTCGATGACGCTCGCAACACTCGGGGCGAGCGGGTTACGAAACCGCAAGGGGTTCGTGAGCGAGGGGCGTTCATTCTCAGCCGCCTCAAAAAGATACACGGCATCTTCACAGACGAGCCGTCTGCCATCTCCCAAGCAACCGGTGGCCACAGGTTTCATGACTCCGACCCGGATCCCGCGTTCTCTCAGGACGAGCGCGAGGCCTGCGGCGACGACCGTTTTCCCGACACCCGTATCCGTTCCGGTAATGAAGATGCCTCCGCTTCTTTTCATCATCTCACGGTCCAGTCACTCGTCGAATGGAATAATAGGTTTGATCGACCAACTCCCTGAGTTCCTCCTGCGATATCCCAAGAGGAGGCATCAGGACAATGACATTGCCCAACGGCCGGAGGAGGACCCCCCTCGCCCGAGCCTCCTGGATCACTCGGATCCCGATCTTCTTCTCTCCGGGATAAGGTTTTTTGGTGCCGCGATCCTCGACCAGCTCAATCCCCACCATGAAACCGACTTGACGAATATCCCCTACGTGAGGAAGACTCCAGAAACTTTGGAGTCTTTCCTTTAAGGAATCGATCTTTTCCACGAGTTTCTCAAGCGTTTTTTTCTCGCGAAAAAGTTCAAGACTCGCAAGGGCAGCCCGCGAGGCCAGCGGATTGGCCGTGTAAGTGTGGCCGTGAAAAAAAGTTTTAAATTCTGAGTACTCTCCAAGGAACCTCCTGTAAAGCTCTTCAGTGGTTAGAGTTGCAGCAAGCGGGAGGTAGCCGCCGGTGAGTCCCTTGGCCACGGCCACGAGATCCGGAGTCACTTTCTCATGATCGGCGGCAAACATTCGGCCGGTCCTGCCAAAACCGGTGGCCACTTCATCAAAGATCAACAGGATATCAAAGCGGCGAGTCAACTCCCGCGCCCGAGTGATATAGCCGGGGGGTTGATGAATCATGCCGGCCGCGCCTTGCATGAGAGGTTCCATGACCAGGGCTGCAATTTCATGGGAATGTTGCTTAAAAACTCTCTCCATTTCCCGAAGCGACTCATCACGGACCTCCTCCGCTTTCAAGGCCCGGTCGTTGGGTGACGGCCACCGATACACGTAGGGGGCAGGAATCTCGTAAGTTTCAAAAAGGAGGGGGCGGTAGACCTCATGAAAAAGGGGGATTCCTCCCACGCTCACAGCCCCCAAGGTGTCTCCATGGTAGGCGTGGGCCAGACGAGCAAACTTCGTTTTCTGTTTGACTCCTTTTTGCTGCCAATATTGATAAGCCATCTTGAGCGCGATCTCAACCGCTTCAGAGCCTGAATCCGAATAAAAAACTCTCGTGAGTCCCGGCGGAGCGATCGAAATCAACTCCTGGGCAAGTTGAATCGCGGGGACATTTGAGAGCCCGAGAAAGGTGCTGTGGGCCACCTTCGCGAGTTGGTCCCGGATGGCCTCATCAATTTCTGGGACCCGGTGGCCGTGGACGTTACACCAAAGCGATGAAACCCCATCCAGGTAACGCCGGCCCTCCGTGTCAATGAGATAGACCCCCTCGGCTCTCTCAATGACGAGAATTTCTTCTCTCTCCCAATCTGCCATTTGAGTGAAGGGATGCCAAAGGTGCTTTTTGTCGAGGGCGATCCAATCTTTTTGATTTAATGCCGTCTTCATCTCAAGACCTCCGTAAGGGCTTGGAATAATCTTTCCAAATCTTCCCCGCTGTGGGCCGCACTCACCGTGATGCGAAGCCTGGCCTTCCCTTTCGCGACCGTCGGATAACGAATGGCGGGGATGAGAATCCCCCTCTGGAGGAGTACCTCTGAAACACGCAACGCCTCCTTTTCTTCTCCGAGAATCACCGGAAAAATCGGTGAACGGCTCTCGCATCGAAAACCTTTTTCTGACAGAAACGTCCGGACTCGATCTACATTGAGCCAAAGTTTCTCGCGAAACTCCGGTTCTTTTTGGATCAGCGAGAGCGCTTCACAAGCCGCCGCTTGCAGGGAGGGGGGTGGGGCGGTCGCGAAAATAAACGGACGAGAAAAATTGATCAACCGCTCCACGAGGGCTCCCGAGGCGGCCACAAATCCCCCAAATACCCCAAAGGCCTTCGAAAAGGTCCCGGTGATGCAATCGATCTTTTCTTCAAATCCTTCCGTGGCGCCTCTTCCTTCGGCACCGAAGACCCCGGTCCCATGGGCATCGTCCACCACCAAAAGACACTCGTACCTCTCCTTCAGACGTATCAGCTCTGACAAATCCGCCAGATCCCCCTCCATGCTGAAGACGGTCTCAGAGACAAGGATTCGTCTTCCGCCACGGCAATTTTCCAAAATCTGGGCACCTTTTTCATAATGGCGGTGAGGAAACACGCGAAGGGTGGCCTGGGAAAGCCGGGCCCCATCGATCAGGGAGGCGTGGCAATATTTATCCATGACAATGAAGTCCTTCTCCCTGGCCAACACCCCCAAGACCCCGATGTTGGCAAGATAACCGGCACCAAAAACAAGAGAGCGTTCTTTCCTTTTAAACCGAGCCAGCTCTTCTTCGAGGCGGGTGTGCAGGTCGCTGGTTCCAGAGACGAGACGTGCGGCTCCTGCCCCCACTCCGTATTGCCGAAGGGCCTTCTCGGCTGCTTGAATCACGCGAGGATGACGAGCGAGCCCGAGGTAGTCGTTTCCGCAAAAAAGAAGAAGCTCTCTTCCCTCCCACGAAGCTCGAGTCCCGCGACAATTCGAAAGTGTCCTCAGCTTTCTCAGAAGATCCTTCTGGCGAAGTTCTTCCAGCTCCTGAATTACCATTTAGACACTCCTTAACGCGATCGCGGCAATGTGTCCGCCAAACCCCATGGAAATTGAGACCGCCGTGGAAACCTTTTTTTCTTCCGCCTCTCTTGGCGTATAGTCAAGGTCGCAGCGGGGATCTTCTCTCTCCAAGCCGACCGTAGGAGGAATGAATCCCTCTTGTATCGCGAGCGAGCAGGCAATGACCTCAACCGCCCCCGAGGCGCCGAGCATATGCCCCGTCATCGACTTGGTGGAACTTGTGGCAATCCCATAAGCCTTCTTCCCAAAGGCCCGTTTGATCTGGTCGGTTTCATAGAGGTCCCCTTCGGGAGTTCCCGTTCCGTGAAGATTGAGATAATCGATTTCAGGGGGTGCCATCCGAGTTTTCTCAAGGAGGGCTTTCAGGGTCCGGGAGAGTGCCTCCTCCTTGGGGTCGAATGAGACGGGACTGAAACAATCCGTCCCATAAGCGGAACCGATGACCTCCCCATAAATTTTGACGCCGCGGGCCCGAGCACTTTCAAGGGTCTCGAGAAAAACCACTCCGGCGCCCTCCCCTAATAGGAAACCCCGCCGACGCCGATCAAAAGGAAAGATCCCCTCTGGAGAAAGGACCCGCATCTGTTCATAGCCTGCCACGAGGAAAGGGACCAAGGAGGCATCACTGGCTCCGGCGAACGCATAATCCACCACCCCCTCGCGAACCATCCGGGCTCCCTCGATGATCGAGGTCGTCCCTGTGGCGCAGGCCGTGACATAACAGAGGGCGGGCCCTTGGATCTTCCACTTGCGCGCGATCCATTGACAGGCGAAATTCGGGACCAAATTTGCATAGATCCTTGCGGCAAGAATGGCGCTGGGACGGCGAAGAAATCGATCGCGAAGCGCATGCAAAGAATGGAGACCTCCTTTGCTCGAACCTACAATGATTCCGATTCGGAAAGGATCGACCGCACGAACATCGAAATTCGCATTTCGGACGGCCTCCTCGGTTGACCACAGGGCGTATTGAATAAAAGGATCAAGAAGATGAGTCCCGTGGAGAGGAGTAAAATTTTTTACCTCAAACGCCTTTTGGGTACGAAGCCCGCGCGGTTCGAACCGCCTGAGGGGGCCGACGCCAGAATGGCCATTTCGAAGCGAGTCCCGAAACGCCTCGATCCCGATCCCCATCGGTGTCACCGCCCCCCTCCCGGTAATGACCACTCGTCGATTCATAGTCGACTCTAGCGGTGGGAGAAAATTTCTTCTCCAGCCGCGCCTTGCCTGCCGGCAGGCAGGCGCCGAGAGATCTGGAGAAATTCTGCTTTAGACATCAAATCTTCCGCGATTCGTAGTGAAACACTTGGCCGCTCACCTGGGTCATTGAGTCGCTCGCGAGATAAACCAAAAAACGGGCGACTTCGTCGGGATCGGAGAGCCGGCCGAGGGCGCTCTCACGGATATTTTTCTCAATCACTTCGGGCGGAAGAGATTCTGTCATCCGCGATTTCATGAAACCCGGATTCACACAATTCACCAAAATTTCCTTTTTCCCCAGTTCCTGGGCGAGCGATTTCGCCATGGCCACAAGCCCGGCCTTGGAAGCGGAGTAATTCGCCGCGCCAAAAATTCCCTGAAGGGCGGCCCGGCTCACGATGAAAAAAATCTTGCTCGGCCTGGCCTTGAAAAGGAGAGAGAGTAACTTCTTTGTCAGGAGGTACGGGGCCTTGAGATTCACATTGAGAACCTCCTCCCATTCCTCTTCGGTCATGTTTTGAAGGGTGGAATCCCGAGTCAGCGCTGCATTGTGAACCAGGACATGGAGCGCTTTTACCTGGGAGCGGAAGTCTTTCTGGAAGGCGTCGATCTGTGCTGGATCGGCCAAGTTGAGACGGAATCCTTTTGCGCCAAGGTGATTGAGTTCCTCCGCGCGTCTCTCATTTTTGTAATAAGTGAAGAAGAGGGTGCCCCCGGCCGCCAGCGCCATTCTGACGAAGGCGCCTCCCAGGGTACTGGTGCCGCCTGTAATGAGAACCGTTTTCCCGGAAAGGATTTTTTCCAACTAACAGGTGTGTTGAGGGACCTCGTAACCGGCCTCGCGAAGCATCTTAAAATCTTCTTCGACCGGATTGCCGGAGGTGGTGAGATAACCTCCCATAATGAGTCCATTGGCGCCCCCTCGAAGGGCCGTCCCCTGTTCCTCGGCCGTCAGATTCACTTCCCGGCCTCCCGCCAGTTTGATGTTGGCCCGCGGATGGATGAAACGGAAGACAGCGATGGTTTTCAGAACCTCTTGGGGATCGGGCTTGGGTTGGTCCTCTAAAGGGGTCCCCGGCCTGGGATTCAAAAGGTTAATCGGGATGCAATGAGGGGCGTAAGGTTTTAACTCAAACGCAAGTTTCACCCGGTCTTCTTGAGTCTCCCCCATTCCGAGGATCCCGCCGGAGCAAAGCTCCAAGCCCCCTTCCAAGAGGGCCCGGATCGTGTTAAGCCGAGTTTCGTAAGTGTGCGTTGAAACAATTCGAGGGTAGAATTCGCGCGAACTTTGAAGGTTATGGTTGAAGCGACGAAGTCCGATCTTTTTTAAACGCCTCGCCTGTTCCTCGGTGATAAAGCCGAGTGAGGCATCGAGATTGAGGCGGGTTTCCTCGGCGAGCCTCTTTAGGATTTCAAGGATCTTCTCAAATTCGTCCTCGGTAGGGGCGGCACCGCTTGTCACAATACAGAAATTTTGCGCCCCGCGGGTCTCAGCCCGTTTCGCGGCGTCGACCACCTTTTCGGGATGCATCAGGCCGTAGCGGTCAGCCTGGGTATCAAACCGAACCGATTGGGCGCAAAAGCCGCAGTCCTCCCCACAGAGATAACTTTTGGTGTTCAGGAGAGAACAAAGGCCTGGCTGATTGGAGTTGAAGTGACGCGTGATCTCGTTGGCCGCTTTAAGGAGGGAATCAATTTCTTGGGGTTCTTCGAGTTGGATCAAAGAGAGGGCTTCTTCGTAACCGATTTCGCCCCCCTCAAGAACCCGTTTTTTGAGAGACTCGATCCGTTCCAGACTACTCAATCACATCCCCTAAAACGTTTTCGACTTTAACGCCCTTCTCCCTAAAGACCCGTTCTGCCCGTTCCAAATCATCGACTTTCCCTTCCAGTTCGACGGTCGCCTCTCCTGCGGTCGGCGTGATCTTGGCCCTGCGGATATTCAGGGTGAGGTGATTATCGCGAGCTACCAGAAACATCACCGGCTCCTGAATCAGATGGGGAGGGAAGATCAGATGAAAAGCCTTTTTAGGCATTCTGACCGCCGGCGATCGCGGGCACGATGGAAACCTCATCGCCATCTTTCAAGCTCGTCGCTTCCTGACTGAGGAAGCGGATATCTTCCTCGTTGAGGTAAATATTCACAAAACGCCTGACCCGGCCCGACTCGTCACAAAGGCGGGCCTTCATGCCGGGGTATTCGCGCTCTAAGGCGTCTAAAAGTTCTTTCACGTTCTTGGCAGCAATATCGACTTCGGCCTGATCGCGGGTGAGCTTTTGAAGCGGCGTCGGGATCCTGACTTTAACGGGCATGGAGTCGACCTCCTGTTTTTTCTCTGGGGACATTATACTTTCCCATCACCTGCTCTTCAAAGGAAGAAAGGTGAGCTTCAATCGGAATCGGCTCGCCCACCGATTTTTGAATCGCCTCCTGAGTCTTGAGCCCATTGCCGGTAATCGCAAGAACGATCGATTCGTCCCGCCCCATCTTTCCTTCTTCGATTAACTTCCGAGCGGCGGCGACCGTGACCCCGCCTGCGGTTTCTGTAAAGAGCCCTTCGGTCTCAGCCAAGAGTTTGATTCCTTCTTGGATCTCCTCATCGGTCACGCGGGCCGCCCAGCCTCCGGACTCAACGACTGCATCGCGGGCATAGTAACCATCCGCGGGATTTCCAATGGCAAGGGATTTGGCGATCGTCTTCGGTTTCTCGGGCCGAATCACTTCGGATTTTTCCAAGATCGCCCGCGCAATCGGGGAACAACCGGCCGGCTGGGCACAGTGGAGACGCGTCTGAAGCGGATTTTCAAGGAGTCCCAGTTTCTCTAATTCTTTAAAGGCCTTCCAGATCTTCGTGAGAAGCGATCCGCTCGCCGCCGGGATCACGACATGGGCCGGAGTCCGCCAGCCAAGCTGCTCCGCAATTTCAAATCCGAAAGTCTTCGAGCCCTCCGCATAATAAGGACGGATGTTGATGTTGACAAAAGCCCAACGGTAACGCGCCGCGATCTCGGCACAAAGCCGGTTCACATCATCATAATTTCCTTGGACCGCGACGAGCGTGGGGGCGCAGACAAGCGTCCCTATGATTTTCGCCAATTCAAGGTCGGCAGGAATAAAAATAAAACACTTGAAGCCGGCTTGCGCGGCGTGGGCGGCCACGGCATTGGCCAGGTTCCCTGTGGAAGCGCAGGCCACCGTGTCAAACCCAAGCTCCCTCGCTTTGGAAAGGGCAATGGAGACAACGCGATCCTTAAAAGACCAGGTCGGATGGCAAGAGGAATCATCCTTGATATAAAGTTCACTGACTCCCAGACGTTTCGCGAGATTCCTGGCACGGAAAAAGGGGGTGAATCCTGAGAAAAGACCGACGGTCGGCTCTCCGTCCAAAGGCAAAAGTTCACGGTAACGCCAAAGGCTTTTCGGTCCTTCGGCAATCTTTTTTTGGGTCAGGCTCCGGCGGATCGCGTCATAATCGTAGTCGACTTCAAGCGATCCGAAACAAAACTCACAGACATAAATCGCCTCTTTCGGATAAGCCCTTCCGCATTCTCTGCATTTCAATCCTTTGACGAATGACATGGCTTTCAATAACCTATTAAGGTTGGTTTAAGATATCATGAGTTCCCACTCGGCGGAGAAGGACTCCCTGAGAAACTTTCTCGTAGGTGATTCGATAATTTTCGGTCACTCGAATTTCCCAAATCCCTTCCGCCCCTTGCATCTTTTTATTTTGAAGCGAAGGATGTCGGGGATTCGTCACAAACAATCGAAGGGTCTTGTCAACCCGTTCCTGGATGTTTAAAGGAAGTTTCTTGTAATTCTTTTTGAAACGCTCCGAACGACTAACAATCAACGATGGAGGTCCTT
>CAZMFE010000034.1:0-10894 GCA_964565495.1 uncultured bacterium | reverse complement strand
CTTGCCTTCGGCGCGGCAGATGACCTGGCGGCGGTCGGGAGGCGGCGAGAAAATCCCGTTCTGTTCGCGCTGCATCTTCCGGAGAAAATTCGATGTCCCGAAAATCTTTCCGCGCTGACTTGATATTCTCGACAGCGAGCGCAAGGATCTCTTCTTTTTTCTTGTGCAACTTATATTCCCGGTGAATCCGAGAAGTCGCGAGGAAAACATGCAGCCTTTTTTTCCTGGCCCGCTCGAGGGCTTTTCGGCAGGCATCAATATCTTGGGGCACCATCCGAGCCAGCCCGCAGATCACCGGCCCGGAAACGGCCTCAGCAATCATTTGAACAGCCCGCATCTCACCGGGCGAGGAAACCGGAAAGCCCGCTTCGATGACGTCCACATTGAGCCGCTCAAGCTGTCTGGCGATCTTCACCTTCTCCTCCGGCGTGAGCGAGGCACCGGGAGATTGCTCTCCGTCGCGAAGCGTCGTGTCAAAAATATAAATTTTACGTTTCAAGTTTTTACTTTTTCTCCTTGGATCCAATGCATCATTTTGCGGAGTTCGGCGCCGACTTTCTCAATCAAGTGTTTGTCACACTCTTCTCGGTAGTGATTAAAATTCGGCCTTCCCTTTTTGTTTTCCTCCATCCATTCTTTGGCGAAATTTCCAGACTGGATTTCTTTCAAGATCCTCTTCATCTCTTCTCGGGCCGCTTTCGTAATCACCCTTTTCCCGCGCGTGTAATCTCCATACTCAGCGGTGTCTGAAACTCTCCGATGCATGCCGCTGATTCCTGAGACAAAGATCGCATCCACAATCAGCTTGACCTCGTGGAGGCATTCAAAATAGGCCATTTCGGGGCTGTATCCCGCCTCGACCAAGGTTTCGAATCCCGCTCGGATGAGTTCGCTCAAGCCCCCGCAGAGCACCACCTGCTCTCCAAAGAGGTCGGTCTCTGTTTCCTCTCTAAAGGTCGTCTCAATCACGCCGGCCCGCGTTCCTCCGACCGCCTTGGCGTGAGCAAGCGCAAGCTCAAGCGCGCGGCCCGAGGCATTTTGATGAACTGCCGCCAGACACGGGACTCCTCCTCCCTCAAGAAACTGAGAACGCACTAACGATCCCGGTCCTTTCGGAGCCACCATATAAACATCAACCTCTTTGGGCGGTTTGATGTAACCGAAATGGATATTAAACCCATGGGAGAAAAGAAGGGATTTTCCCGGTTTGAGAAACGGTTTAATACTTTTTTCATAAATTTCAGCCTGGAGATGATCCTGAGCCAGGAGTTGAATGACCTCTCCTTGGCGGGCCGCCTCTTCCGCCGCCACCGGCTCAAAGCCATCCTCAAGCGCCAGTTCGTAATTCTTCCCCCCCTTGCGTTGAGAGACAATGACCTCGATTCCCGAATCTCGAAGATTGAGTCCCTGACCGCGGCCTTGGATCCCATAGCCAATAATGGCCACCTTCTTTCCTTTTAAGAGATTGAGGTCTGCGTCAGCGTCATAATAGATTTTCGCGGTCATGGGTCTTCCCCTATTCTTTCGCCGCAGACTCGGCCTTTGCCTGCGGTTCTCCTTTTTCCCTCTTTAGGTTGAGCTCACTTTTTCTCGCTAAGGCAATCGTCCCCGTACGGACCACTTCTTTGACTCCGAACGGGCGAAAAAGCTCAAGCATCGCGTCGATCTTTTCTTCATTCCCTGTGACTTCCACCGTGAGCGAATGCGGGTTGACATCCACAACCTTGGCTCGGAACGTGTTCACAATCTGAAGAATGTCCGAGCGAGTCTGAGCCGTGGCATGGACCTTCACGAGGACAAGTTCCCGCGCAATGTTATCTTCCTCGGTCAGGTCCTGGACCTTAATCACGTCGATCAGTTTATTGAGTTGTTTCGTGATTTGTTCAATCACTCGGTCGTCGCCGTGGGCCACGATCGTCATCCTGGAAACGCTTGAATCTTCGGTCTCTCCCACCGCCAGCGAATCGATATTAAACCCGCGGGCCGAAAAAAGCCCGGCCACATGAGCCAAAACCCCGAAGTGATTCTCGACGAGCACCGAAATAGTGTGTTTCATAATCTCTCCTTAGACTCAAATTCACCGTCATTGCGAGGAGCCGCCACCGTACTTTGGCGGAGACGAAGCAATCTCGGAGATTGCTTCGGCCTCATTTGGAATGTTGCCTCGCAATGACGAGTCATTTACGCCATGTCCATGACTTGATCCAGCGCATGCCCCGAGGGGACCATCGGATAAACGTTGTCCTCCGGAGCCACGACACAATGAACCACCACTGGCCCCTCATGTTCGAGGGCCCTTTTGAGGGCCGGCACCACTTCCCCCTTCTCTCGCACGCGGATCCCCAAGGCTCCGAATCCCTCCGCCACTTTCACAAAATCGGGATTTGAAGGACCCAGTTCTGAGCCCGAATAACGCCGATTGTAGAAAAGTTCCTGCCATTGGCGCACCATCCCGTGGTGGGCGTTGTCCATGATGAGGCATTTCACGGGAACCTTGTAATAGACAGCGGTTGCCAGTTCGCACATCGTCATTTGAAAAGAACCGTCCCCGTCAATACAAATGACGGTTTCATTCGGCCGTCCGATTTTCGCACCGACGCTCGCAGGAAAACCGTACCCCATCGTCCCAAGGCCTCCCGAGGTAATCATGGTCCGAGGCTTGCGGAACCCATACCATTGGGCCGTCCACATCTGATGCTGACCGACTCCCGTCGTCACGACCGCGTCATGACGCGTGAGCTCGCCCACTTTATCAATCACGTACTGTTGGCGGACCAGCTTTCCCGCCGAGTCATATTTGAGGGGATGCTTCTTCTTCCACTCCTCAATCTGCTGGATCCATTCGACAATGTCGAGTCTCTTCACCAAGCCCGTGAGCTCCCGTAGGATATGTTTGACGTCCCCCACAATCGGGACGTGGACGGGAATCGTCTTCGAGATCGATGAGGGATCGATATCGATATGAATGATCTTGGCCTTGGGCGCAAAAAGATCGATCTTTCCCGTCACCCGGTCGTCAAAGCGGGCTCCCACGGCAATCAAAAGATCCGAATTTTGCACCGAATAGTTCGCATAATGGGTTCCGTGCATTCCAAGCATCCTGAGCGAAAGAGAGTCGTCTTCCGGAAAGGACCCCAATCCGTGTACGGTGGTCGTGCAGGGAATGCCCGTCTTACGGGCGAATTCCGTCAGTTCTGGGGCGGCGTCGGAAGCGATACAGCCTCCTCCCACATAAAGGACCGGCCGTTTCGACTGCATAAGCAAGTCGGCGGCTTTTTCGATCTGCCTCGGATGCCCTTCAACGGTAGGTTTGTAACCACGAATATCCACATGCTTCGGCCACACAAATTCGGTTTTGGCGCGACTCACATCCACCGGAAAATCAATCAAGACCGGCCCCCGACGGCCGGTCGAGGCGATGTAAAACGCCTCGCGCACGGTCCGCGGAAGATCCCTGACATCCTTCACCAAGTAATTATGCTTCGTGATGGGACGGGTGATCCCAACCGTATCGGCCTCCTGGAAGGCGTCGCTTCCGATCGCCGATGTCGCGACCTGACCGGTAATGCAAACCATGGGTACAGAATCCATATAAGCGGTCGCAATGCCCGTGACGAGATTGGTGGCGCCGGGGCCCGAGGTCACCATGCAGACGCCGGGCTTTCCAGTCGCTCGGGCGTATCCATCGGCCATGTGAGCGGCCCCCTGTTCGTGACGAACCAAAATAAATTTGAGTCCGGAATCATAAAGGGCATCAAAAGTCGGTAAGATCGCCCCGCCCGGAAGACCGAAGAGGACTTCGACACCCTCCCGCTTGAGACATTCAATCAAAATTTTTGCGCCGGTCAATTCCATAGGAGTTAGAACTCAAAAAGATTTTTACGGATTTCTTGAAATTTCCCTCTCCATCCCGATTTCCGTTTTCCTTTGACACGCACAACACGGATCTCTGTGTCTTCCAAAAACCATCGAATCACCCGGTCCCGAATCCCTAAAAAGTCTTCCGTCTCCTTCAAGGAATCCCTCTGGAGGGAGTAACCCTTTTTTTCAAGCTCAATCGCCTTGGCCTCGACGGCTCGGAAGGAGGGACTGGCGGGATCGACCGCGACATAAAAGGAAACTTGCTTTTCATGATCCGCGCTCGGTTTCATTAACTTTTCAAACGGCCCCGCCCACGCCTGACGGAACAAAGCGACCGCCGAAAATTCTCCGGGATAATTCAATCCCAGGTAGGCCGCGTAATGACCTCCTAATTCGATCCCCACGAGCAAAATCTGATGAGGCCCCACATGATACCTCTCCAAGACTTCTTTCTTGATCCCCAAGATCCAGCGATCAACTTCTTCGGTAGAGGCTCCCCCTTCTCTCGGCAAAACGCCGGGAAAAAGGGCGAGTAACTGATTCTTCTTTGCCCAATCCACCCAAGGCTCGATCCCTTTTTTCTCATCCTTCAGCCCACCGATCAAAACAATGACCAGGGGCCAGCTTTTATCCGGTGAGTATTCCGGTGGAACAAAAAGGTGATACGGGTGCTTTTTCTCAAGGAGAAGCAGACCTGTCTGAGGAGTCCCCGAGAATTCTGCCCGACATTCCGAAGGAGGTAAACCCGTCAAAGAACAGAGAAAGATGAGAAGAAGGAAGATACGGTTCAATGTCGTAAGTCCCTGAAAAAAGAGGAGTTATTATAACACAGGGGGAGATGTTGTCAAAAATATGACAAGCACAGGCAGGGCTCAGAAATCAGGAACTGATTAAAATTGAAGGGCTTAGGAAGGGTTTTTCGCGACTCTGAGCGACTCGAGCTTTTGGGTGAGCTGGCGGGTGCGGTCGGTGATTTCAGACCAGTTATTGGCGCGGACAAGGGCCTTGTCGAAGAAGGACTGATTGAGGGATACGGCACAAGCGTATTTCAGGTAGTCGAAGGCATTCTCAAGGGTAATGTCCCCCGAGGCCATGAATTTGATAAAAGGGAGTGGGCCCTTGACCGCCCTCACGTAGCTGGGGCCCCCGTAAGAATGGACGGGATAAATTTTCACGAGGTCCACACCGAGCTGCCAGGCATTCACGGCCTCGGTCGGCGTCACAGCCCCTTGGATAAGAAAAACGTTGTTGTTCTTCGCCACGCTGATGACATCTCGATCGGTGTAGTGGCTTGTGAGAAACCGCGCACCCGCATTGATCGCGCGCTGGGCCATTTCCCCATCCGTCACGGTGCCGGCCCCGACGAGGAGTCCTTCCCTTTTGCTCCAACTCTCGATGAGTTTGGTGGCCTGCGGAATGGTCATCGTGATTTCGACGACTTTGATGCCGCCCGCCGTGACCGCCTTCAACATTTCCTCGGCGTCTTCGTTGGAACGGGTGCGGATGACAGCCACAAACTTGTTTTCTTCAAAGAACTTCAACGTCTCATCCATCTCTTTTTCTTCACCCTCTCCTTTTTTTCCCGAGCCGTCCCCCCGAAAAAATTTCTCTTGCCGACGAATTATAGAGTACACGAGAAGGCTGTGTCAATAGACGTACACCCTTTTTCTCCTCGAGAGAACGAATTCGGTCCCGCAACCGGGCCGCCAACTCAAAATCAAGCGAGCGGCTCGCGAGCTCCATTTTTTCTTTGAGGTGAGTCAAATAGGTCTTGAGGTCGTGCTCCGCCTTCTCTTCACCGACCACTTCGGAGATGAAGGTCTCGGCTTGGCGGTATTGCTCGATCCCTGCTCGAATTTCCTTTTGAATCGACGTGGGAGTAATTCCTTCCTTCTGATTGTAGTCCTGCTGAATTCTTCGCCGCCTTGCCGTTTCTTCGATCGCCCGTTTCATGGAATCCGTCACGGTATCGGCATACATGATCACCCTCCCATGAAGGTGACGAGCGGCCCGGCCGGCGACCTGAATCAAGGAAACCTCACTCCTGAGGAATCCTTCCTTATCGGCATCGAGAATCGCCACGAGGGAGACCTCCGGGAGGTCCAGTCCTTCACGAAGGAGGTTGATTCCAACAAGGCAGTCGTATTTCTGAAGGCGAAGGTCGCGTAAAATCTCGACACGCTCAAAGGCATCGAACTCCGAGTGAAGATAATGGATTTTAATTCCCACCTCTTTCAAGAATCTTGCCAAATCCTCGGCCATCCGTTTCGTGAGGGTGGTCACAAGAGTCCTTTCCTTTCTCTTTGCCCGGGCCTTAATCTCGGCAATCAGATCGTCAATCTGACCTTCGCTCGGACGGACTTCGGTCTCGGGATCCACGAGGCCGGTGGGGCGGATGATTTGTTCCACCACTTTTTGAGCCCGCTGCATCTCGTAGGGTCCGGGAGTCGCTGAGACATAAATCGCCTGTCCGATCATTCGGTCGAATTCTTCAAAGCGAAGCGGCCGGTTGTCGAGAGCGGAGGGAAGGCGGAATCCGTGTTCGACGAGCACCTTCTTGCGAGAAATGTCCCCATTGTACATCCCCCGAAGCTGAGGGATCGTTTGATGGGATTCGTCAATCAGAACGAGAAAACTTTTAGGAAAATAATCCAGGAGCGTGTAGGGCTTGGAGCCCGGAGCCCGTCCTGAGAGATGCCGGGAATAATTCTCGATTCCGGCACAGTAACCGACTTCGCGGAGCATTTCCAGATCATAACGGGTGCGCGATTCAAGCCGCTTCGCCTCCAAATCTTTTCCCTGACCGATAAGTTCCTTCACACGCCAGGCCAATTCCCCCTGAATGGTTTGAAGGGCCTGGGTGAGCCGGTCTGAAGAGGTGACGAAATGCTTAGCCGGATAAATGGCGAGTTTGGCGAGATCACGGAGCGGTCTGAAATGGGCGCGGTCCAAAAGCGTGATCGATTGAATCCGATCGTCTTCAATTTCGATCCGGTGAGGATTTTCCCCGTAGGCGGGAAAAAGATCGATCCGCCCCCCTCTCACCCGAAACGCGCCGCGTTTCAACTCCCCTTCAATCCGCTCATACTGGATCCCAACGAGGGCGGACAAAAATTGATCCCGTTCAAGGGTCTCGCCCTTCTCAATCTCGACCAGCATCCCCTGCCAATCCTCCGGAGCGCCGAGGCCGTAGATACAGGAGACGCTTGAAACGACAATGGTATCCTCCCGAGAGAGAATCGAACTCGTGGCCCGCAGGCGAAGCCGGTCGAGGTCATCGTTAATCGACGCGTCCTTTTCAATATAGGTATCGGTATGAGGGATGTAAGCCTCAGGCTGGTAGTAATCGTAATAGGAAACAAAATATTCCACCGCATTTTCGGGGAAGAAATCTTTCAGCTCACTATAAAGCTGGGCGGCAAGGGTTTTGTTGTGAGAAATCACGAGGGCGGGCTTTCCCCATTTCGCGATCACCTCGGCCATGGTGAAAGTTTTACCGGAACCCGTGACGCCGACCAACACCTGTTCGCGAAGACCCGACTCAAGCCCCTTGACGAGCCCTTCAATCGCCTGCGGTTGATCCCCCTTCGGCTTTAAATCGGTGATTAACTTAAAAAGAGACATCGCCCGGTTTCAAGGTCAGCGAAAAATCGAGGGCGGGAGCGGAGTGGGTGAGGCGGCCAAGGCAAATGCGATTCCCCCGTCTAAGCGGCATGGGCGGTCATCTCTTGCTGGGCCACATACAAATCGTAGGCTGTCTGGAGATTCATCCAAAATTCAGGGCTTGTGTGAAAAACTCGAGAAAGCAGAATCGCCGTCTCCGGTGTCATATCCCTTCTTTCATTAATTAAGGTGTTGATCCGCTGAACGGGAACGCCCATTTTCTCGGCGAGCTTTGCTTGCGTCATGCCGCTCGGCTTCAAAAACTCTTCAAGCAGGATCTCGCCCGGATGGGTGGGTCTGCGATGTTGGGGTAACATATTTTATTCACCTCCTAGTGATAATCCGTAATTTCCACCTCATAAACATTGCCATCTTTGAAAGCGAAGATAATTCGATACTGGTCATTAATACGAATGCTATATCGGCCCTTCTTGTCTCCTTTAAGCGCCTCAAGCCGATTTCCCGGCGGCGCCTTCAAATCCTCCAGCCGGATTGCGGCGCTTAACATATCCAATTTCCTGCAGGCTACGTTCCATATCGTTTGAGGAATCTTTCGAGCCTCGCGAGAGTCCACCCCATGATAAATGTCTTCCGTCCCCTTCGAGCCAAAGCTTTTGATCATCCTTGGGTGTCTTTCTCAAGTTGTTAATATATTAACATATTAACGTCTAATATTCAAGTATTCATCAAATTGAGCGAAAAATCGAGCGCGGGGGCGGAGTGAGTGAGGCGGCCGACCGAGATTCGGTCGACGCCGGTCCGGGCGATAGAGCGGACGTTTCCCAAGGCGACGCCGCCTGAGGCCTCCAGGAGGGGAATCTTTCGGTGGATGCCGTAATGCGTGTGAAGAACTTCATTCAGTCCTTTCACAAATAGGACAGCCCGTTTCAGTTCTCGAACTGAGAAATTGTCCAGAAGGATTCGGTCGGGAACAAAAGATCCCTCGAGAAGATGAGCTAATTCTTTTAGGCTTTTGACCTCCACCTCGACTGGAATTTTTTTCCGTCTCAAAAGCGGTCTCAGCCTCTGCCCAAAATAGCGGCATCGCGTCTCATTAAGAATCTTCCCCATCGCCTTCCAGTGATTGTTCTTCACGAGAATTTCGTCAAAAAGACCAAAACGGTGATTCTCGCCCCCCCCGCAACGGACCGCGTGTTTTTCCAATGGCCTCAAAAGCGGCGTGGTCTTCCGCGTGTCAAAAATCTTGGCGTTCGTCCCACGGATTTTATCCACATACGAACGTGTTGAAGTCGCGATTCCAGAAAGATGCCCCAGAAAATTCAAAGCCACGCGTTCAGCTTCAAGAATCGATCGGACTCGGCCGCGCACCGTGAGGACCTTTCTCCCCTTTTTGACCCGGCCCCCCTCTTTGAGATGAAGCCTCGTTCTGAGGGAGGGATCACGCAAGAGAAAAATCTGACGCGCCACCGTCCCTCCGGCCAAAATCCCCGATTCTTTCGCGAGGATGACCGCTTCCCCTCTTTGATGGGGAGGAATAAAGGTCGCCGTGGTGATATCCCGCCGACCCAAATCTTCCTCAAGGGCTTTTTTTAAAAGGGAATGAAGAGAAGGCGTGATTTGGAGTTTCAACATCAGAGGATGGCCACGACCCGCGTGGGCCCTCCACTTCCCCTTTTGATCTTCATGGGAAGGGCAATGACATAAAAGTTTTTGGCCGGGAGCTTGTCTAAATTGGCGAGATTTTCCAAAGCAGGAATATCCTTCTCAAACAAAGTCGCATGGCTCTCGAAAAACTTGGACTGGCCGTAATCAACACTAGGGGTGTCGATCCCTAGGGCTTTGATTTGCCTTTCTTCGACAAGCCAACGGGCAGCCTCAGGATGAAGGCCGGGAAAGTGAAGTTTCTGAACCGCCTCCTGGCCTCTCTCATCCGTCCCCATATAGGGGACCCGATGGGGCCAATACTTTCCAAAGCCTGTCTCCAAAAGGACAATGCTTCTCTGGGGGATGCGGCCGTTTTTTTTCTCCCACGTGAGAAAGTCCTCAACCTGGATCTGATGATCACGATTTTTCTCGCAAGAGGAGGACACGTCCACCAGGACTCCCGGACCCATGAGTTGGTCCAAGGGGATTTCATCCACGGTTTTGCCTCTTTCGGCAAAGTGGCGCGGCGCATCGATGTGAGTCCCGCCGTGCTCGGCGGTGCGGAACTTATTGGAGAAATAATAGTAACCCTTTTCCGTGAAGCCCTCGAATTCCTTTTCAAGAAGAAACCCCTCTTCCGTAGGCCAGTAAATCGTATCTTGATCGTAAGCGTAGGAAAGATCGATGACTTCCCCTTCAGGAAAGCGGGGCGGCGCAGCGCAAGAAATCAAGAAGAAGCCTGAGATGACAAAGAGGAAATTCGTATGGCGCTTCCAGGTCTTCATTGAAAAACGGAAAGATGCTCTTCGTAGGTTTTGAGAAGGGTTTCGAGGTCCTGAAGTTTCCCACGCTCCTGGGCTACCAAATCCTCGGGCGCATTCCTCACAAAATCTTCATTTTCCAATTTGCTTTTGATGGACTGGAGGTATTTGCGGCATTCCTCGATCTTTCTTTCGAGGCGCGCCCTTTCTTTTTCGGGATCGACGACCCCTTCGATCAGGATGAAGACTTCAAATTCGGGGAAGGCGCTCCCCACGTAAGATTTTGTGCGCTTGAATTCGCTTTTAAACTCCAAGGATTCCAGACGGCCCAATTTTTCAATTTCCCCTTTAAAGACCTTCAGAGTTTCGTGGGCGCGGTTACTCCGGTAACGGATCACGGCTTTCTTGAGTTTCTGATTGGGAGGGATATTCAAATTGGCGCGGAGGTTTCGGACGGCGCTCACCGCGTTTTGAAAGAGGCTGAATTCGTATTCGATCTCGGGCTTTGAAACTTCTTTCTTTTCCGGGAGGGGCCAGGGGGCCATCATCAAGGTCGCGGGCCACTTGCCCCTATCGATTGCCATTTCCTTGAGTTTCTGCCAAATTTCCTCGGAAATAAAAGGCAGGAAAGGATGAAGGAGCCGGAGCGTCCTTTCGAGGACGTGGAAAAGAATCGTCTGGGTCTGGTCCCGAGTGGGACCCTCGAGGCGCGGCTTGGCAATCTCAATATACCAATCGCAAAAATCGTCCCAGACAAAATGATAAACCTCGGTCGCAGCCTGGCTGATATTGAAATTGGAAAGAAGTTTCTCGATCTCCAAAGTCACTTTCCGGAGCCTCAAAAGAATCCAGCTGTTCATTTGTTCCAATTTGGAAAAAGGAGGATAATCCAAGCGGCCATTCTTAAAATCTCTCAAATTCATCAAAACAAAGCGCGCGGCGTTCCAGATTTTATTGGTGAAATTGCGGCCGACCTCGAATTTTTCGCGCGAAAGATAAACATC
>CAZMFE010000033.1:0-10897 GCA_964565495.1 uncultured bacterium | reverse complement strand
CCCTGCCCAATTCCGATCCAAGGTTCGGTATTGGATCGCTTCTGCCACATGAGATTCTTGGATATTTTCCTCTCCGGCGAGGTCGGCAATGGTCCGCGCGATCTTCAAGATATTAAAATAGGCACGGGCACTCAAGCCCAGTTCCCGGATCGCCAGGACGATGAGGCGCTGGCTCTTCGCGTCAAGCCGGCAGTGTTGTTTGAATTCCCTGGGGCGTAAGGAGTGGTTGGTTTTAAGGGTTTTCTCCGGGAAGCGACTGGCCTGTCGCAGTCTGGCTTGGAGAATCCTTTCGCGGATTGCCGAGGAACTTTCAGGGGTTTCCTCACCCAGGAGGACTTCGTGAGAAAGGGTAGGGACCTCGACGTGTAAATCAATTCGGTCAAGGATCGGTCCAGAAATCCTTGCGTGATACTTCTGAATCTGTCCAAGAGAACAGTGGCAAGTCCTCCTGAAATCCCCCAACCACCCGCACGGGCAAGGATTCATCGCACAAACCAGCATAAAGGAGGCGGGGAAAGTCCACTGGGCCTTCGCGCGGGTAACTCTCACTTCTCCCTCCTCGAGAGGTCCCCGAAGCGCCTCAAGGGCGTCGCGGTGGAATTCCGGAAATTCATCGAGGAAGAGCACCCCGCGGTGCGCCAGAGAAATCTCTCCTGGACGCGGCCAGCTCCCGCCGCCGGTGAGGGCCACTTGGGAAATCGAGGAGTGCGGGGCCCGAAAAGGACGCTCTCTCGCGAGCGGGGAACCTGAAGGGCTGAGGCCGGCGACGCTGTAGATCTTGGTGATCTCGAGCGCTTCTTCAGGGGCGAGCGGTGAGAGAAGGGTCGGGATCCGCCGGGCCAGCATCGTCTTTCCGGAGCCGGGCGGGCCCACAAGAAGGAGGTTGTGTCCGCCTGCGACTGCGATTTCAATTGCCCGCTTCACCGCAGCCTGGCCCTTCACCTCTGAGAAGTCAACGGAATCCCGAGAAGACAACCTTTCCTCCAGGGGAGGACGTTCGTGGCGGGGGAGAGAGGATTTTCCTTGGAGGAAGGCGACGACTTCGCGGAGATGTTTCGCCGAAAAAATCATCACCTCCTTTTCCAAAGAGGCTTCGGGAGCATTTTCCTCGGGAAGGACGAAAGGGATCCCCTGGCTTTTCAAGCCGTTGGTGAGGACGATGCCTCCCCGGATTTTACGAAGCGATCCGTCGAGAGCGAGTTCGCCCAAGAAAACGTAACGGGCGAGTTTTTCTTTGGGGATGACTTCGGTGGCGGCAAGGATTCCGAGAGCGATCGGGAGGTCGAAGGCGGGACCCTCCTTTTTTACATCCGCCGGGGCAAGGTTGACGGTAATCTTCCGGGAAGGAAACGGGTATCCGGAATTCTTAATGGCCGCCCGCACCCTCTCTTTGGCTTCCTTCACCGCCTGGTCCGGGAGGCCCACGACCGCCAGGCGCGGAAGCCCCATCGAGACGTCGACCTCAACTTCAACGGGGTAGGCGTCGATTCCCTGATAAGAGGCAGTTTTGATCTGAGCGATCATGATTGACACGCTTCTTGCTTTTTAAGGGTTCCGTTTTTATAATCCCTTGCTTTGTCTCGAGGTTGAAGGGGCCCTTGGACTATAAATTATGTGAATTAAATATATACTAAAATTACAACTTTATGGACTCCCTGTCAACCCTTTCTTTTGAGACCTTGTTTTTATGGAACTGAGTACCGCCCCCTTTTCGCCGGCTCGGGGTTTTGTGGCCGTCGTCGCGGCTTGGTTTATCTCGCAGGTGATCAAAGTGGTCCGGGGAGTTTTGACTCGGCGACGATTTAACTTTCGCTGGCTTTTCGATACGGGAGGAATGCCCAGTTCGCATTCAGCCACGGTCGGATCCTTGGCCACGACCGTGGGACTGTATTACGGCTTTGGCTCGATTCCTTTCCTGCTGACTTTGATCTTTACGCTGATCACCCTCTTTGACGCAGCTGGCGTGAGGCGCTCGGTGGGCCGGCAGGCAGGGATTCTCAACAAAATGTTAGATGACCTTTACGAAAAAGGACAGGTCCCAGAGACTCGGCTGAAGGAATTATTAGGGCATACTCCCGTGGAGGTCTTTACAGGTGCTTTTGTCGGCTGTGTCGTGAGCCTTTTAATCTGTCGCTAAACCGATGTGACTCCTTCGAGAATCGTTCTCTTTTGTTTTCTTGTTTTGGGTCTTCCTTCCGGGGTTGGCGCCTATCCCCCCGAGGCAACCCCCAAGCCTCCCTGGCTTCGTCTTTGGGAAAAAGCCAAGGATCTCGAGACCCAAGGTTCCTATCGGGAAGCCAAGGAGCTTTATGAAGCCCTCCTGAAGCGGCCGGTCCCGAGTGCACGAGCCCGCCGTTCGATTCGCCGGCAGTATGAGGCCCTTCAGGTGAAAATTATTTTCTCGGGCGTAGAAACGCCGGACAGCTTTTTTCATACGGTAGTTCTTGGAGATACCCTTTCTGAGCTGGCGAAAAAATATGGGACGACGGTGGAATTGCTTCAAAAAAGCAATGGGATTAAGGGAGATCGAATCTATCCGGGAATGAAGTTAAAAGTGACGCAAGCCAAGTTCTCGATGGTCGTTGAGAAAAACTCTAACCACCTCACCCTTCTGGCGGATGACAGACCCCTCAAGAGGTATCGTGTGGCTACCGGGACTGAGGATTCTACCCCCACGGGAACCTTCAAAATTGTGAATAAGTTGAAAGATCCCACTTGGTTCCACGAAGGGAGTGCGATCCCCCCTGAAAGTCCAGAAAATATTCTGGGAAGCCGCTGGCTCGGCTTTGATCTTGCGGGGTACGGAATCCACGGGACGACGCTTCCCAAAACCATCGGCACTCGAGCCAGCAAAGGCTGCATCCGGATGTTGAACGAAGAGGTGGAGGAAATCTATACCTTGGTCCCCGCAGGAACCAGGGTCACCATCAAAGAGTAACTCTATGGCCAAAGACTCAGAGCCCTCACGCAAAGAGAAAATCAGGTTGAGCGAACGAAATCTGGAAGATGCCTGTCTTCCGTTTGAACGTCCCGTCGTCGAGCTCGAAAAGAGGATCCAGGAGCTCAAGGCTACCGGTCAGCAGGGAATCGATCTGACCGGCGAAATTCGAAGTGCCGAAAAAAAGCTCGAGAAGGCCCTCAAGGAGATTTTTGATAACCTCAGTCCCTGGCAGCGGGTCCAGGTGGCTCGACATCCCCTTCGCCCCTTTACCCTCGATTACGTTCGTTACCTCACGGAGGATTTCGTCGAACTCCATGGGGATCGTCATTTCAGTGACGATCGGGCCATTGTGGCGGGTTTTGCGAAATGGCAGGGAAAGGAGAAGGTGGCCATTGTGGGCCATCAGAAGGGGAGGGACACGAAAGAAAATCTTTTTCGAAGCTTTGGGAGCGCTCATCCCGAGGGCTATCGTAAGGCGCTTCGGGTCATGAAATTAGCCGAAAAGTTCTCAATCCCCGTCCTCTCGTTTATCGATACCCCAGGGGCTTATCCGGGAATTGGGGCGGAGGAGCGGGGACAGGCGGAGGCGATCGCCTTCAACCTCAGGGAAATGGCTGAATTGGCGACGCCGATTGTTGTCATCGTCATTGGAGAAGGAGGAAGTGGGGGAGCCCTGGGGATTGGGGTGGGAGACCGGGTCTATGTCCTGGAAAATGCTTATTATTCAGTGATTTCGCCAGAGGGGTGTGCTGCGATTCTTTGGAAGGAGAATTCGAAAACCCCCGAGGCGGCTCAGGCACTCAAATTGACCGCGCGAGATCTTCTCGAGTTAAAGTTGATCGATGGATTGATCGCGGAGCCCTTGGGAGGGGCGCATCGCGATTTCGAACAGACGGCCGAAAATATCTCGAAGACTGTCACGAACGCCCTGGAAGAACTCAAGCCGCTTTCAAAGAAGGAACTCCTTGACGCGAGGTATGCTAAGTTTCGACGCATGGGAATCTTTCGTGAGAAAAAATAGCCAGAGACTGGATTAAGCCCCCTCCCCAAAGAACTTCCGTTTCAGGCCTAGGATCCTTTCCAGGACACCCTCCTCAGCCACGGTCCGCTTCAAGATCGAGGTGGGGATTTGGAGAAGAGCGATTTCTCTGACCTTGTCCGCCTGGTCAGGAAATTTTTCGATGAGCTCGTTGGTGGAGTAACCCTTTTCGAATTTCAGTTTGAAGAGTTTCTCGTAGGTCATCACCTTTTATTTATCGGCCCTTCCCGCGTCGTTTTTAGAGCCTCCTCCTTGACCCCCCAGATATTGCGATCCTCGGGCGAGAGACCCCAAAGCCTGGGTGGGGCGGAAAAATTTTAAGCGGGGGTGTAAATAATTCCTTGACAGGGCCCGTTATATTTATAGAATGCAAATTACAAAAGATAAATTATATTTTATAAAGTGACTTTAGTCATTAGCCTTGTTGCCGCGGTTCTTTTGATGGCGAGTTGCAGCACCCCAAGCCCTCAGGCGCCGCTTTCTTACGAAGCAAAACTGAGGCGCGGGGAAACGGCGCTCCAAAGGGAAAGGATTTTTGAAGCCCGGAAGTGGGCCAGCGAAGCTTTAGCCCTCGAGCCAGGGCGTCCTGAGGGACAAAGGCTCATGGCGAAGATTCTTGATCGGGAAATCGCCAGAGAAAAGTCTCTTTCCCGCAGGGACACTTTAGAGGAGCTTTCCTCCCAGGAGAAAGGGCAACAAATGAAGACCTGGTTTGAGCGGGCCGAAGGCTTTCTGGAGGCTCATCAATTCGACGAAGCCCTCTTCGCTGCTGAACAGATCTTCCAACTCGACCCCGAGAATCCCGAAGCCTCCCGCCTCGTTGACGAAATCAAAGAAAAGGCAAGAAAACAGGGTCGGGAAGAAAGCCTTTTTGTCAAACACCTTTACCAGCAGGAGATCCATTCCCGGATCCAGCGCTACACCCGCGAGGCCGAGCGGGCACTGGGCGAGGAACGGTGGGGAGCGGCGCGGTTGGCCACCGAAAAAGTCCTTTTACTGGATCCCAAAAATCGAGCAGGCGAGCGGCTTTTAGCTCTTTTAGACGAAAAAGAGAAGGTCGCTTGAAACGAGAGAAGCTCTTTAAAATTGGAGAGGTCATGCAATACACCGGCTTTTCCCGGCAAACGCTCCACAATTACACCCTTGCCGGTCTCATTCAGGAAGCCCGGAGGACCGCTTCGGGTCATCGGCTTTATGACGAATCCGTGTTTGACCGTCTCGAGGAAATCAAGACCCTGCAATCGAAAAATTACACCTTGTTGCAGATCAAAAAGCTCTTAGAACACAAAAAGGCCGAAAAATGAAAAGGAGCCCCGCCATGCATGAAGAAGAAATCAAATTGTGGAAAAAGTATAAACGCACCAAACACCGGGCCCTTCGCGAAGAAATTGTAAAAAGATACCTCTATCTCGTCAAATACGTGGCGGGACGAGTGGCCATTGGACTTCCGCCGAACGTCGAGTTTAACGACCTCGTGAGTTATGGGATCTTGGGGCTTTTTGACGCGATCGATAAGTATGATGTCTCGCAGGGAAACAAATTTGAGACCTACGCCGTCTCCCGCATCCGAGGCTCCATCATGGATGAACTTCGAAAACTCGATTGGGCTCCCCGTCTTTTACGGAAAAAGGCGAGGGAGATTGAAAAAAAGATGAGAGAACTGGAAGAAAAATTGGGGCGCGTTCCCCAAGACGAGGATCTCGCTCGAGGACTTAAGATTTCCGTCGACGAACTGAACAATATTTACAGCGAACTCAATTCCACCACCTTTCTCTCCCTCGACGAAGTCTGGCAGAACGACGATGGGAATAAGCCGATCTCGCGGCTCCAAACCATCGAGGACTCCGTGTTGACCAACCAATTTCATTATGTGCACCAAAACGAAGTCAAAGAGCTCCTAGCCCATGCGATCGACGAGCTTCCGGAAAGGGAAAAATTGGTGATCGTCCTCTACTATTATGAAAATCTGACCCTTCGGGAAATTGGAGAGGTCCTCAATGTCTCGGAATCCCGCGTTTGCCAGATTCACACCAAGGTGGTCCTGAGGCTCCGGGCCCACTTGATGAAGAAAACAGGAGAGATTACGCTGGACGTCTAAAAGGCCTTTCCCCCCACTTCAAGTTTTTCCTCCATCGGCCGATAAAAATAGAATGAAAGGGAGGGACTCTCTTCACGACCATGACTCAGCCGTGTGTATCAGGGCCTTCGGAGGTTAAGATTTTGCCTCCCGAGGGACCCTTGAGCGAACTCACCCCCAGCGAGGTTCGGGAGGAAGTCCGGAAATACGTCCGTTATCTTCCCGAGGTCGCTGAGCCTAATCTTGCCCGGATCCATGAGATCAAGGAGGAAATCCAAAAAGGGACCTACTTGACACGGGAATTGGTTGAGGAAACCGCCTCCCGCCTCGCTCTTCGGTTTCTTCGCCGAGAATAATCTTCGCGTAACCCGCACCGCTCGATCCAAGTCTGAATGGCGGGAAGCTCCATAAATTTTTTCCAAACACTCCCCCGGAAAAGAAAGTTTTCAAGCATCAAGACTGAGATTCCTTGATCGATCCCCAGGTATTCCGGGCTCCACCAATTCTTGTTCAGGTTGAAGGCGTTTTTGAACCCCCAGGGCCCGTAAAGAGAGTTGCGATGTCGTTCGTAGAAAAATTTGAGCGTGGGGAGAGAAAATTCCGGCGTGAAAACGAGGGAACCGATACTCGCAGCGGGCGCTACCGTCCCGTCGTGAAGCCCAAGCCCGGGCTTGGCCCCGTAAGCCCGGTAACCGCCCGGTCCCAGACTCGCGGTCAGCCCCCAGGAGAGTTCCGAATAGGTCAAGTATCTCTCTTTGAAGCTTAACGAGTATTCCCAGTTGGCCAGACTCGCCTTTCTTGAGTTCTCGAAATAATTAATCCCTCGGTCCCGAAGTCCTCGAAAATCGATAAACGCTTGAGCGTATTGGTAAGTAAAAAGACTTCCCGTAGGGGAATAGACAATTCGCTTTCCACGGTATTCGTCCTCGAGACGGTCCCAGGCGTCCCAAGCCTCCGGAGGGGCCGGATTTTTGGAGGCCCCGATCGCAAGGGCCTGAAGAATCAGGAGTTCATTGTAAGAATCCCAGTAATAAGGAAGAAATCCCGATTCGGGTTTCCAGCCGTGACAAACGAGCGAAGTTCCGTTCATCATCCATTTCCAATTCACCCGCTCGTAGAGACCCTGGACCAATCGGGGGATGTCGGTCCCTTCAAAATATTGGGCCGCCAGGAGCGCGCCCGCCAGCAGAAGGGCCGTGTCAATGGAAGACGCCTCAGAACGCCAGACACGTTTTCCCGTTTTGGGATCCAAGAAGTGGTAGAAGAACCCGTTTTCGTGATGGGCCTCGTCACGAAGCGTCTGAAGCGTTTGGCGAATCTGCTCGTAGGCTTTTGACGGAGGGATCCAACCGTGGGACTGGGCGATGGCAAGACTTGCCAAAGAAAATCCTGTCGCCGCAATCGAGGCGGGAGAACCCGCTCGAGAGGAGTCTTGCGTGAGACCCGTCTTTCGGTCGGAGTGGCGCAAGAAATATTCGATGGAGTCCCGTTCAATCTTTTCAAGGAGAAGTTGGTCTTCCCGAGAAAGAGCCGTTTGGCCGGAGGCGGGTGAAACGTAAAGACCAATGAAGCAAGCAACGTTTATGACGGTGAAAATTTTTTTCAGAGAGGGCTTAACGATCGGCACTCGTCTTAAACTTGGAGAGCTCTTCTTTCAAAGAGGGAAAGAGGCGGTCCGGAGTTTTTTCATTCTCTCGGACCATTTTCTTAAGTTCCGATATTTTTGAATCCAAGAACTCCAAAGCTTGATTCAGGGCTTGGGCCACCGACTTCGCTTCGTCAAATTTCCTCAGCTGGCAACGGATCGCCAAATCGCCTTGAGCGATTTGGCGAAGGAGGGTTTCGAAGTGGTAAAGGGGACCCGCAATCTTGTGGGAAACAAAGATCGTTCCCCAGGCGATCAGGAGAAAGAGAAGCAGGAGTTTTCCCATCAAGTTTTGATTCGCTTGGTCCAGGATTTCTTTAAAGATTTCTTGTTGTCGTTGGCTCAGCCGTTCTGCCTGACGGAAAAGAGAAAGGGTCGAAAAGGGTTCTTGGGAACGGGCTTGACCCGCTCGGACCTCCTCATAGCCCTGGAGGCGGGCAGCCGTTAAAAGGTCATTTTGGATCTTGGTATTGGAAAAGGCGTCGAGGATCCCTCCCCAGATTCCGAAATAAATACCAGCCGAAGAGACCAGAGTGATCACCAAAAGGATAAAGGTGAGGGTGAACAGGTAGCGCAGTTGAAGGGGTTTATTGATGAAGAAGTGACGGCGTCTTTCCTTACGAAACATTTTCCGTTTGGCGAAGGGGCCTCGGTTCGACATATAATAGGGACTCCCAAAAGAGGTGTCAAAAGAGTTTTAAGAGGAATCGTTAATCGTTAAAGGATCCATGTGTGGCATTATCGGTTATATCGGTGAAAAGAACGCCCTTCCCATCCTGATGAATGGGTTGAGCCGTTTGGAGTACCGTGGCTACGACTCGGCAGGGGTCGCCTGTCTGGGGACAAACCGGTCCGGTCTGTGGGTGGCCAAAGAGAAAGGAAAACTTGAGGTGCTCCGAGAAAAAGTCGCCCCCATTGGTTTATTAAGTTCCTTGGGAATTGGCCACACGCGCTGGGCGACCCATGGGGAACCGTCGCAGGCGAACGCCCACCCTCATACGGATTGCCGGAATCAGTTGGCCTTGGTCCACAATGGGATTATTGAAAACTATGAATCCCTTCGCCGGGAACTCGCCCAGAAAGGGCATCGGTTTCGGTCTCAAACCGATACGGAAGTCTTGGTTCATTTGATCGAAGAGTACA
This sequence comes from uncultured bacterium, assembly GCA_964565495.1. Taxonomy (GTDB): domain Bacteria; phylum Omnitrophota; class Omnitrophia; order Omnitrophales; family JACQLI01; genus CAZMFE01. The sequence goes on along the minus strand of CAZMFE010000033.1, from coordinate 2,052 downwards.
ACCACGGAGACATTCCTCAAGCCCTTCGCCGGGCGGTGAAAGAGGCGCGAGGTTATTTCGCTTTTGTGTTGATGTCCGCTCAGGATCCGGAAAGGCTTTTTGTCTTCAAGCGCTCGAATCCCCTCGTCCTGGGTGTCGGTGAGGGGGAAAATTTTGTCGCCAGTGACGTGTCTGCGCTTCTCCCCTACACTCGGCAGGTTATTTTTTTAGAGGATGACGAATATGCCGTCATTCAAAAAAGGGAAATCCAGCTTTTTTCTCTCAAAAACCATGCGCCCTTAAAGCGAAAGGCCTCGGTGATTGACTGGTCGGTCGATCAAGCCCAAAAAAAAGGTTTCCCCCATTACATGCTGAAGGAGATCCATGAACAGCCTCAGGTGATTGCCGGAACGATCGCCAGACACCTGGATCAAAAAGGGAAACTTCGGTTTCCGAGCTTTGGGCCCGCCGTGGATCGGAGGTTGGCACGAATTCGGAAGATTTTCGTCGTCAGTTGTGGGACGGCCTATCACGCAGGGCTTGTTTCGCGGTACATGATTGAGGAATATGCCCGGATTCCGACGGAGGTTCAGGTGTCGAGTGAGTTTCGCTATAGCGATCCCATCCTTACCCAAGGAGACGTGGTGGTGTTGATCACCCAGTCCGGAGAGACCGCAGACACTCTGGCGGCTCTTCGGGAGGCCAAAGCGAAGGGGGCCTTAACCGTCGCCCTGGTGAATGTGCTCGGAAGTACGATCGCACGGGAAGCCGATCTTGTGATTTACACCCATGCAGGGCCTGAGATCGGTGTGGCTTCAACGAAGGCTTACTCCGCCCAACTGACGACCCTTGTCCTTTTCGCTCTTTACTTGGCCGAACTGAGGAAAAAAATTTCTGAGAAGGAGCTTCGAGGAGCGGTGCGCCAGATCCGGAAACTCCCTCAACAAGCAGAGAAGACTTTAAAGCTTGATCGCTTGATTCAAAAATCGGCCCGCAAACATTACCGCTCTAGAAATTTCCTTTACTTGGGACGAGGCTACAATTACCCCAATGCCCTGGAGGGGGCTTTGAAACTGAAGGAGATCACTTACGCCCACGCGCACGGTTACCCTGCCGGTGAAATGAAACACGGCCCCATCGCTTTAATCGACCGTGAACTTCCGGTGATTTGCCTCGCCCCTCAGTCGAAAACTTACGAGAAGATGATTTCCAATATCGAAGAGATTCGCGCGCGGGAAGGAGTCGTGATTGCAATTGGCACCGAAGGCGATTCCCGTCTCAAGGGACTTTCGTCCGATTTTTTCCCCACGCCCAAATGTCCCGAACTCCTTTCGCCCCTTTTGACGATTATCCCTCTCCAGTTCTTTGCCTACCATGTGGCCACCTTGAATGGACGGGATGTGGACCAGCCGCGCAATCTCGCTAAGTCTGTAACGGTTGAGTAGGCAAGGAGAAAGAAAAGATTTGACAGGACCGACGTTCGTCTCTATCATGAGGCCCGGTTAAGAAGCGGGGCAGTCTTGCCGATCTTTCCCTAAGAACTAAGAAGCTTGGTCTAGGTCGAATTTTCGGATACAATTTAATAGGGAATCTCCGTAAAGGGGAGGACTGTCTCTTTAAGGTTTCATTATCGCTCTTTGATAAGTTTTGTGCGCAAAGTCGATCGTACCCAAGAGAAGGGCAAACTTCTCCTCGATTTTTTTGGAGAGTTTGATCCTGGCTCAGAACGAACGCTGGCGGCGTGGATAAGGCATGCAAGTCGAGCGGGGTCTCTAGCTTTTTCGGAGACCTAGCGGCAAACGGGTGATTAACACGTGGGCAACCTGCCTCACGGAGGGGGATAATCTATCGAAAGATGGACTAATACCCCGTATGACCACGGTACTAAGGTACCAGGGGTAAAAGATGGGGATCCTGCGAAGGACCTATCGCCGAGAGAAGGGCCCGCGGCCTATCAGGTAGTTGGTAGGGTAACGGCCTACCAAGCCTATGACGGGTAGCTGGTCTGAGAGGATGGACAGCCACACTGGGACTGAGACACGGCCCAGACTCCTACGGGAGGCAGCAGCCGAG
>CAZMFE010000032.1:0-10999 GCA_964565495.1 uncultured bacterium | reverse complement strand
AGCGAGGATGTGTGACGCCTCACCCGCGAGATTTACCGCGAAGCGGGCGAAGAATTTAACATCAATTCCACCAAGCAGCTCGCAGAAATCCTTTTCGTCAAAATGAAGCTTCCGGTGATCAAAAGAACGAAGACAGGTTATTCCACCGATGTGAACGTGCTTGAGAAGTTGGCCGAGACCTCAAGGCTTGCCAAACTCCTTTTGGAGTACCGTGAGAAAGCGAAACTCAAATCCACCTATTTTGATGCCCTGCCTGAGATGGTGAACCCCGAGACTGGTCTCATCCACACCTCCTATCACCAAACCACCACGGCCACCGGACGACTTTCAAGTTCAGAGCCGAACCTTCAGAATATTCCGATTAAGACAGAAACGGGCCGTGAGATCCGAAAGGCCTTTATCCCAAGGGCAAAAAACCGGAAGATCCTCGCGGCTGACTATTCGCAAATTGAGCTTCGAATCCTGGCTCATCTTTCCCAAGACCAGGATTTGATTCAAGCCTTCCTCGAGGATCGAGACATCCACACCTTTACCGCAAGGCTTCTCTACGGGACGGACGAAAAGGATGTCACCTGGGAGATGCGCAACGTGGCGAAGACGATTAACTTCAGCATCATCTACGGGAAAACCGCCTTTGGGCTTTCCGGCGACCTTGGAATTTCGATCTCGGAGGCGGATGATTTCATCGAGGCCTATTTCCGTCGCTACCCGCGGGTGCGGGATTACCTGGAGGGCGAGAAGGAAAAGGCGCGCTCGCAAGGTTACCTCACGACCCTCTTTGGCCGGCGTTCCTATTTCCCGGAGATTCAATCGAGAAATCCCCAGCTTCGGGGGGTGGCGGAGCGGGCCGCGATCAATGCGCCCATTCAAGGTTCGGCCGCTGACCTGATCAAGCTGGCCATGATCGCTATTCATCGGGAACTCGGTGAGCGGTCTTTTAAGAGCCTCATGGTGATACAGGTCCATGATGAGCTTGTCTTTGACATCGTGGAAGAGGAGAGGGAGGCGGTGGAGGAGCTCGTGCGTCGAGAAATGGAGGGAGTCACCCGGCTTCGAGTTCCTCTTAAGGTAAAATTGAGTGTTGGGGAGAGTTGGTATCAGGAATAAGGCCGGACGAAGACCTTTCCTCGTGGGACTGACCGGAAATTTCGGGACGGGTAAAAGTACGGTTGCCCGTTTGTTTCGCCGCCTCGGAGCGGAGGTGGTGAATGCGGACCGATTGGCTCATGAGGTCTTCCGGAAGGAAAATCGACTTTACCCCGGGATTCGTTCGCTCTTTCCCGAACTCAAAGGGCGTTTGAGCCGAGAAGCGCTCGCCCGGATTGTTTTTCAGAGTCCGGTGAGGAGAAGAGCCCTCGAGTCGCTGGTCCATCCTTATGTTTTTGATCGGATCAGAGAAGAGACAAGACGGAGGCGGGCTCGAGTGGTGGTCGTCGAGGCTCCCCTCCTTTTTGAGAGCGGTTTTGATCAGGCGTGTGATGGCACGATTCTCGTTCAAGCATCCCCCCAAGAGACCCTTCGACGCCTCCGAGGAAAAGGGTTTCGCGAGGCGGAGGTAAGAGCCCGCTGGCGGGCTCAGTGGCCGGTTAAAAAGAAAATCCGGCGCTCTGACTACTTGATTGATAATTCGGACGGACGCCAAAAGACGCAACGTCAGGTGGTTCAAATCTGGAAAGACATAGAAAGGAGTTTAAAGAAGCATGGCAAAAGAGAAGGGTGAAAGTTCCCCAGTGAGGAGGAGTAACGACGCCGCGAGGCAGGTCTCCGCGGTGGAGGCAGAAGGCCATCCGCCCCGGACAGAGACACCGGTGGTTCGCCTCGGTGGAGAAAAGGGGCTGGATGTGGCGAGTCTCAAGAAAATGAAGATCAACGAACTCCATGCCTTGGCTCGGAAATTTAATGTGGAATCCACGACCGGCATGAAGAAACAGGATTTGATTTTCAAAATCCTTGAGGCGCAGGCGAAAGAGTCGGGACTCATGTATGGAGAAGGGGTCCTTGAAATTCTTCAGGATGGGTTCGGTTTTCTTCGCTCGCCGAATTACAACTACCTGCCTTCGCCGGATGACATCTACTGCTCGCCCAGTCAAATTCGAAAGTTCAACCTCAGGACCGGTGATACCGTGAGCGGCCAAATCCGTTCCCCGAAAGAAGGGGAGCGTTATTTTGCACTCCTGAAGGTGGAGGCGGTCAATTATGAGGATCCCGACGGGGTCAAAGACAAGATCCCTTTTGACAACCTCACCCCTCTTTATCCCGAGGAGAGGATGGGCCTTGAGACCTCGCCGGGTGAGATTTCGATGCGGGTCATGGACCTCTTGACGCCGATTGGAAAAGGACAACGGGGGCTCATTGTGGCCGCGCCTTACAGCGGCAAGACCGTTTTGCTTCAGAAGATTGCGAATAGCGTCACCCACAATCACCCTGAGGTTTACCTCATTGTGCTTTTGATCGATGAGCGTCCGGAAGAGGTCACCGACATGCAGCGTTCCGTGAAGGGCGAGGTGATTTCATCGACCTTTGATGAGCCGGCCGAGCGGCACGTTCAGGTGGCCGAGATTGTGCTAGAGAAGGCGAAGCGGCTCGTGGAACATAAAAAGGACGTGTTGATCCTCCTCGATTCCATCACTCGATTGGCACGGGCCCATAACACAGTGGTTCCCCATTCGGGGAAGATCCTCTCGGGAGGGATCGATTCCAACGCCCTTCACAAGCCGAAACGCTTCTTCGGCTCCGCCAGAAACGTGGAGGAGGGCGGAAGCCTGACGATCATTGCCACTGCGCTTGTGGATACGGGCTCGCGAATGGATGACGTGATTTTTGAAGAGTTCAAAGGGACCGGCAATATGGAGTTGCAGCTCGACCGGAACCTTTTCCAGCGGCGGATCTATCCTGCCATCGATGTGAAAAAGTCAAACACGCGAAAGGAGGAACTCTTAGTTCCTTCCGAGGAACTCCAGCGGATTTGGATCCTCCGCAAGGTTTTGAATGAGCTCAACCCGACCGAAGCGATGGAACTTTTGGTGGATCGACTCGCGAAGACCAAGTCGAACTCCGAGTTTCTCGCGAATATGAATAAAATGGAGTAAGAGAAGATGAAAGAAGGAATCCACCCCGCCTATGGACCTTGCGTGATTCAGTGTGCCTGCGGGAACGTGATTGAGACAAGAGGCACGCGACCCCGAATCATGGTTGAGATCTGTTCGAGTTGTCACCCCTTCTTTACCGGCAGGCAGAAGCTGGTGGACACGGCCGGCCGCATCGATCGGTTTCAGAAGAAGTACGCAGGGAAGGTCGCTCACGGGAAGACGCGGGCGAAAAAGAGCTGATCTTCAAGTGAGGAGATTTCGCCTGTGTTTGCGCGCCAGAGACTTGAAAAGATTCTGAAACGGGTCGAAGAGATCGAAGGCCTCCTCGCCCAACCCGGCGTGGCCTGGGACCCCTCCCGGACCTCCCCCCTCTCCAAGGAACTTGCGGAATTGACGGCGATCGTAAAGCCCTTTCGAGAATTTCTCCAGCTTGAAAAGGAAATTCAAGAAGTGGAATCTCTCGTTCAAGAGTCCCGTCCCGATTCAGATCTCCACCATCTTTACGAAGAGGAAAAGGAGAGACTTCTTAAAAAAAAAGCGGGGTTGGAGGGGGAGATTGAAGACCGTCTCCTGAAGGAACGAGACCCGGATGCGGGACGAAATGCGATTGTGGAGATTCGGGCCGGAACCGGTGGCGAGGAAGCCGCCCTTTTTGCGAGTAACCTTTTCCGAATGTATTCCAAATACGCCCAGTCTTGCGGCCTGCGAGTGGATGTCATGAACAGTAACCCCACCGGCAAAGGAGGATTTAAAGAAATCATTTTTGGAGTGTCTGGGCCTCACGCTTTTCGCCGCTTCAGATTTGAAAGCGGCATTCACCGCGTCCAGCGGGTGCCGGAAACAGAGGCGAGCGGGCGGATTCACACTTCGGCAGTGACGGTGGCCGTCCTTCCCGAAGCGGAGGAGGTGGATATCCAGCTGAATCCTGCCGATCTAAGGATTGAGACCTTTCGCGCTTCCGGGCCCGGAGGGCAGCATGTCAATAAGACCGATTCCGCGGTACGGATCGTTCATATCCCGACGGGACTCGTCGTTTCCTGTCAGGATGAGAAATCACAGCATAAGAACAAAACCAAGGCGATGCGGATCTTGAGAACCCGGCTTTTAGAGAAGAAGCGAAGGAATCAGGAGGAAGAGATTCAGCAGACTCGAAGACAACAAGTGGGCACGGGAGACCGATCGGGAAAGATTCGTACCTACAATTTTCCCGATCGCCGGATCACGGACCACCGGATCGGTTTGACTTTGCATAACCTCGACGATGTTTTAAACGGCCGCTTGGAAGAATTAGTCGAAGCCCTGGAAAAGGGCGAGAGGGCTCGCCGCCTCGCCCGCGTGAACGGTGATGAAAACTGAACCGGCGCGGCCCGCGCGCGGGCTTTTCCCTTGGATCGAATGGGGCGAGGGTGAGCTTTCATTTCTGGGAAAACGGGAAGCCCGGAAAGAATGCGAAGAAATCCTCGAGAGCCTTTTCGGGGTTTCACGTTCGGAGCTTTACCTCGCCAACCCCCCTGACCCCAAGGCCTTTCCTCAATTTGTGGCGTGGATTCGAGCCAGAAAGAAGCGGGTCCCGCTCGCCTATCTTTTAGAAAAAGTCTCCTTTTGGGAAGACGAGTTTGAAGTCGAGCGAGGCGTTTTTATCCCCCGTCCCGAGACAGAGACGCTTGTGGAAGCCTTTTTAAAGAAGGGCGGGTTTTCGAGAAACGACCCCTTTTATTTCCTCGATCTTGGGACAGGGACGGGAAATATTGGAGGAACGATCGCTAAACTTTTCCCTCATTCGCAAGGGATGGCTTCCGACCTCTCCGGGAGGGCGTTAGCGGTCGCCCGTCGAAATGCTGAACGGTTGGGTGTCTCAAACCGGCTCGAGCTCGTTCAATCGGACGGCCTTCCTGCCTTTGGCGAGCAGGTTTTCGACGTGATTTTTTCAAACCCTCCTTACGTTGCGAGCCAAGAATGGGAGACGCTTGAACCAGAAGTTCGCTGGGAGCCTCGGCAGGCGTTCGTGGCAGGAGAGGACGGACTTGATTTTTATCGAAAGATCACCGGGGAACTTTCCTGTCTCAAGCAGGGGGGGAGTTTTTGGGTGGAGATCGGAGGGGGCCACGAGGAGAAGGTGGGGGCGCTTTTTGAAAAATCAGGTTTCCGCGCGATCGAGGTTTTCAAGGACTTGAATCGGATCGATCGGGTGATCGGGGGAATCGGACTCCATGGATAAGTTAGTGGTGGAAGGGGGGAGGAAGCTCAAGGGGGAAGTGGAGATTTCAGGGGCGAAGAACTCGGCACTTCCTATCCTCGCCGCGTGTCTCCTGACGGAAGAAGAATCGATCTTAGAAAACGTCCCTGACCTGCGCGATATCACCACGATGATAAAACTCCTCCACGCCCTTGGAGCCAAGGCTCATTACGAGCGGGGAACGCTCGTGGTGAAACCCGGCACGAACCCCCAGCCAGTTGCTCCCTATAAGCTCGTGAGCACCATGCGGGCCTCCGTCTGTGTGCTCGGGCCGCTTTTGACTCGGCTGGGTTATGCGGAGGTTTCACTCCCTGGGGGGTGTGTGATTGGGCCTCGCCCCATCGACCTCCACCTCAAAGGCCTCCAGGCCTTGGGGGCACAGATTGAGATTCAGCGCGGGTATGTGATTGCTAAGGCGAAACGTCGGCTTCAAGGAAGTGATGTCTTTTTAGGGGGAGCCTTTGGCTCCTCGGTTTTGGCTACCGGTAATGTCATGATGGCCGCCGCCCTGGCTTCTGGAAAGACCTTTATTGAAAACGCAGCGTGTGAACCTGAAGTGGTGGACTTGGCCCAATTTCTGAAAAAGATGGGGGCGAGCGTTCGAGGGGAAGGTTCTCCCCGGATTGAGATTGAGGGAGTCAAGCAACTCAAAGGGGCGCGACACCGGATTATTCCGGATCGGATTGAGGCGGGGACTTATATGGTGGCGGGTGCCATGACCGGAGGCGACGTTCTGGTGAAGCGAGCCATCCCGGAACATCAAAATGCCCTGATGGACCGGTTGGCCCAGAGCGGAGTGAGGATCGAAAGGACAAGAGAGGGTATCCGGGTTCGTCGGAATGGCCGGCTTCGAGCGGTTGACGTCACCACGCTCCCTTACCCGGGTTTTCCCACGGATCTCCAAGCCCAGATGATGGCTTTGATGGCGATTACTCCAGGGATCAGCATTATCACGGAAAAGATTTACCCGGATCGCTTCATCCACGTGGCCGAGCTCAACCGGATGGGTTCACGGATTTTCTTAGAGGGGGCGAGTGCCATTGTCCATGGGGTGAAGCGTTTGAGTGGAGCGCCGGTGACTGCTTCTGATCTGAGGGCCAGCGCCGCTCTGCTCCTTGCAGGCCTGGTGGCCGAAGGAGATACCGAGGTTCATCGCGTCTATCACCTTGACCGAGGATACGAACGGATCGAGGAGAAACTCTCAGGTCTGGGGGCCCATGTTCGGAGAGAAAAAGAATGAGAGCAATGCGCATTGACCTGGTGACCCTCTTTCCCGGATTTTTTCATTGGCCTTTCGGCCACTCCCTTTTAAAACGGGCCCAGTCCCAGGAAAAGGTCGAGTTTCACCTTCACAACCCGCGTGACTTTACGGGCGATCGCCACCGGACGGTCGACGAAAAACCATTTGGGGGAGGGGCTGGGATGGTGCTCAAACCGGAACCGATTCTCCGCTGTGTGGAGGCCCTCGCCCAGAAGAGAGGGGCTGGGTTTGTGATTCTCCTTTCTCCTCGAGGGGAACCTTTCACTCAAGGTCTGGCCCGGCGGCTGGCCCGGAAGAAACATCTGACGTTGATTTGTGGTCATTATGAAGGAGTGGATGAAAGGGTCTCGGAGGAACTCGTGGATCAAGAAATTTCAGTGGGGGACTTTGTAACGATGGGGGGAGAAGCCCCCGCTCTTTGTTTGGTCGAAGCCGTCACTCGCCTGATTCCAGGCGTTCTCGGAAACCCCGAGTCTTTGAAAGAGGAAAGCTTTTCAAACCCCCGCAATGGGACTTTGGGGAAGCGTTTGGAATTCCCCCAATACACCCGGCCTCGGGTCTTTCGGGGCCTTGAAGTCCCCGCGGTCCTTCTCTCCGGGAATCATCGGGCGATTGAGGCTTGGCGAAAAGAGGAGTCGCGCCGCGTGACCCTTCGGAATCGTCCCGATCTTTTGAAAGGTTTGAGAGTTGTCCGGCACAAGCACCGAAAGGGAGGAGGTGACCCCTCATGATGAAACTTGTGGAAAAAGTGGAGGCTCCCCATTTGAAAAAAGACATTCCGGATTTTCGTGTGGGAGACACGCTCCGGGTCTATTTTCGGGTGAAAGAAGGCGATAAGACCCGGGCCCAGATTTTTGAGGGGATTTGTATTCGGAAACGGGGACGGGGTCTCGGTACCACGGGTACCTTGCTGAAAGACTCTTACGGAGATAAAGTAGAAAAGACCTTTCCTCTTCATTCTCCTGTCGTTGAGAGGATTGTTCGGGTTTCATCCGGGAAAGCAAGAAAGGCCAAGCTTTACTTTTTGAGAAAATCGGCAGGAAAATAGAAAAGAGGGACGGTCGGCGTGGTGAGACATGAAAGGCTTCTTCGATTTGACGAATGCCTCTCGGGGGAGGAGCCCGATCTCCTTGCCGGGATCGACGAGGCAGGACGGGGTCCTTTGGCCGGTCCTGTGGTGGCAGCGGCGGTCATTCTCCGCCGTCCGGTTTCCCTTAACGGTCTCGATGATTCAAAGAAAGTTTCTCCCAGACTCAGAGAAATCCTTTTTCGACAAATTGTTTCACAGGCCTGGGTGGGGATTGGACAGGTTTCAGAATCGGTGATCGACGTGTTGAATATTTTGCAGGCCACCCGCCTTGCCATGCGCGAGGCGGTGTTGGCTCTTCCCCGAACTCCTGCCCTTCTTCTGATTGACGGACCGATTCAGCTGGACCTTCCGGTTCCTCAGCGGGGGATCGTTCGAGGCGACGGCCAGTCGGCGGCGATTGCCGCTGCCTCCATCGTGGCCAAGGTCTATCGAGATTACCGGATGAGAGAGTTGGACCAGCTTTTCCCAGGCTACGGCTTCGCCCGCCACAAGGGTTACCCGACGCCCGGACATTTGCGAGTTCTCGGGATCCGGGGAGCCACCTCCATTCACCGGAGGAGCTTTCAGCCGGTGCGCGAAACTTTTCCTCCAGTCTCGGGATGAGTGATTTTCTTAGATTGGGAGAAAGGGGAGAGGCCTTGGCGTGGAATTTCTTGAGAAAAGAGGGGTATGCGATCCTTGAAAAAAATTACCGGACGCGTTTTGGAGAGATCGACGTGATCGCTCGAAAGCAAGACGTTGTGGTTTTTCTGGAAGTGAAAACCCGCCGAGACCACACCTTTGGTCCCCCTCAGGAGTCCGTGGACTGGAAGAAACGACAAAAGTTAAGCCGGACGGCCGAGGCCTATCTTCAGGCCAAGGGCCTTGAGAATCGGCCTGCTCGGTTCGATATTCTTTCCATAACCTGGGACGGGAGCCATGAACCTCATTTTTCTCTCCTGGAAGATGCCTTTACGGTAGGTGAGCGGTGGTGAACCCCGTTACACCTCTGTCCGGAATGAATTTTTATGATACAAAATTTAAAATTGGCGATTCAACGTGAGAATCAAATTGGACAGTTATTTGGAGGTGTAACGGGGTGAAGAGGATGCTCAAGGGAGGACTGGGTTGGAATTTTCTCAATCCCTTTGACATCCGCAAAGGGGAGGAGAGGAAGACCCTTCTCATGTTCCTCTATTTTTTTCTCACCATCACGGTCCTCTATGTCTTGAAGCCGGTCCGGAGTTCCCTTTTCCTGGAGGAACTCGGGAGTGAGAGGCTGCGCTATGTTTACCTCGGGGAGGGCGTTTTCCTCCTTTTTGTCACCTGGGCTTATGTCCAGCTGGCAAAAATCCTACCGAGAAAACGCTTCTTTATTGGGATCCTTTTTGTCTTCATCTCCAACCTCCTTATTTTTTGGTGGCTCTTCCGCACCCGGGTCCCTTACCTAAGTGCCCTCTTCTACGTTTGGGTCGCCTGTTTTTCGATCACCAGCGTCACTCAATTTTGGACCTTGGCGAACGATATCTTCGATCCCCTTGAGGCGAAACGGCTTTTTGGTTTGATCATCAGCGGGGGAAGCGCGGGAGGGGTGCTGGGGGGGGTTTTGACCAATCGCGCGGTCCGGTGGGTCCACACCGAAGACCTCCTTTTGTTTTCTTCACTTCTCTTGTTGGGTTGTGTATTTCTCGTGAGTCTTCTGTGGCAGCACCTCCCCGCCACCTCGGCCGGATCCGGCCGGGACCAGGCCCCCATGGAGCCGGCGTCAACGCGAAAGCTTTTTCTCTCGTCCCCTTACCTTTGGATGCTTGCCGGTATTGTTCTTTTCGCGAAGGTGGCCTCCACCGTTGTGGATAATCAGTTTAATGCGATTGTCGAAGACCACCTCTTGGGCAAACAGGCGAAGACCGCCTTTTTTGGGGCTTTTAGCGCCTGGCTGAATATCGTTTCGCTCGTGATGCAGCTTTATGGCACAAGTTTGTCTCTTCGTTTTCTGGGAATTGGAATTTCACTCACGTTACTTCCTGCGGGATTGGCGCTTGGGTCTCTCGGAACTTTTCTTTACCCCCTCCTTGGAACCGGGGTCTTTCTAAAAATTTTTGACGGCAGTATGAACTACTCCGTCCAGCAGGCTTCCAAGGAAGTCCTCTACCTTCCCCTTTCGTCCAGCGTTCGTTACCGAGTGAAGCCCGTGATCGACATGCTCGTTTATCGAGCCTCAAAAAGCCTGGGAGGACTCCTTATTATTATCTTGGCACCTCTTTTTTCCATCCCCAATGATCGGATCGGAATTTTAGTTTTCGCCCTGTTTCCGTTTTGGCTGTTTTTGGTCTGGAGGATGCGCGCCGCCTATCTCGTCCTTCTTCGGGGACACCTCCAGAAGGGAAAATCGGAGGAGGTCCCGAGACCTCGGCGGGCCACCGAAGTTCTCAGCTTTCTTTATAATGAAAAGTCTTTTGGAAAACTTCGTTCCTTCTTAAAGCAAGAGTCCACGATTTCGCGGAAGATGGCTGCAGCGGCCTGTCTGGTTTACCACCGTTCGGGCCAGGACCTCGGGGCCGCCCGGCGCCTCGTGAAAGAAATGATCCGCCGCGAAGCCCTGGAGGCGATTCCCAAAGAGAAGGCGATCCGGGAAGGTTCCGAGGAAGAAAGGGAATTTTTGGATGAACTTTTGCTCCGTGAGGCCGAAAAGGAAGTCGGTTCTAGAGGATCAAATCTTTCAGACGCTGCTGAGAATCCCAAGACCCTGATGGAGCGCCTCCAGAAAATTCTGGAAGACAGCAAGCAAGGAATGGCCCTCAAGAGGAAAGCGACCCGCTTCCTGGAACACCGCGCCACGCAAGAGGCGGCGGACCGGCTCCTCGAAATTTTGTCAAAAAGTCAAGATCATGCCCTTCGTTTTCTTCTGATCCGGAGCCTTCTCCGGATACGGGATCGAAACCCAGAGATTCGCTGGAATCGGGCTTTGATCAAAGAAGAAATTCTTCGAGAAGCGGAGCTTTACCGCGCGATCCAAAAAATGAGTTATTTTTACCAGCAATCTTCAGGAAAGAAGGAAGAATTTTTGGAAGTGGCCCTCAACGCGGTTTCTGAGGAGACCCTGGAACGGTTTTTTCGCTGTTTGGGCCTGATCATTTCCGGGGGAGGGATCCGGATTATTTACGAACGACTTCTCGAACATCCGGACTCGGATTCCATCCGTTCGCATGCCATCGAGCTTCTCCAAAACATTCTAGGGCCCGAATTTTCTGGGACCGTTCACGACCTCTTTGACGAGAGGACGCTTCAGGACGCCTCGGATGAGGAAATCGCTCTGATCCTAGAAGTCATGATCGTTTCACCGG
>CAZMFE010000031.1:0-11042 GCA_964565495.1 uncultured bacterium | reverse complement strand
TGCGGGCGGGGCCTTTTGGACCGGGCCTCGAAAAGTTTCCTTCTCGAATCCCGAAGGAGCCGCTCCACTTCGGGAAGCGACTTCGTGAATTTCTTTGCCGCTTCCTCCGGAGTCTGAGTGAGCGATAAGACGTTTTTCCTGGGAAACTCTCCTTGAGGGTCGTTTCGAACATTTCCCTCCTCTCGGACACCGTAAACAAAGCTGAAGATTTCTCCGGCCTCCTCCCCCAGAAGATCCCGGATTTCGGATTTCTCCCAGACATAAAACGCCCCCTCTTTTTTCCGGGCGGCGCGTGAGTCGAGGCTGTCGGCATCTTCGGCGGAATAAAAAGCCCCTTCGGAACCCCTGAGATCCCGCATCGCGTAGTCAAAGATCGCTCGTGCCGTTTGGGCGTATCCTTCCTTCTGGGTCGCCTGATAGGCCTCGAGGTAAGTCTTCGAAAGGATCGCCTGATCATAAAGCATCTTCTCGAAATGAGGGAGAAACCACTCGGAATCGGTGGCATAACGGTGGAAGCCTCCCCCCAAATGATCCCAGATCCCTCCCTGGGCCATTTCGGAAAGTGTCTTCTCAACCATGGCGATCGCCTCCTTTTCAGTGCTCCGCTTCCAAAACCGGAGAAGAAAAGAAAGGGTGTGGCTCCTGGGGAATTTCATTCCTCGGCCGAACCCTCCGTGGCGAGAGTCGAAGATCGAGGCGAGATCCTGAAAGGCCTTCCGAAGCGTCTCCTCTCCCAAGGAAAAAGTCAGGGGGGCCTGGGCTCGGGCGTGTTCTTGAATCAATTGAGTCATGTTTTCGCTATCACTCACCACCCTTTCACGGCTCGCCTTCCAAGACTGGGCCACCGAGCGAAGAACCGACACAAACCCCGGCCGCCCCCACCGGTCCTCCGGCGGCCAGTAGGTCCCGCCAAAGAAAGGCTTCCCATCAGGGGTGAGGAAAACGTTGAGGGGCCAACCGCCTTGACCGGTCATCGCCTGGACGGCGGTCATATAAATGTTGTCGAGGTCGGGCCGTTCCTCCCGGTCCACCTTGATGGAGACAAAATTTTCGTTCATCACCTTGGCGACTTGGGGGTTCTCAAACGATTCCTCCTCCATCACGTGGCACCAGTGGCAGGTGGAGTAACCGATGGAGAGAAAAACAGGTTTGTTTTCTTTACGGGCTTTTTCAAATGCCTCCTCTCCCCAAGCATACCAATCCACAGGATTGTCGGCGTGCTGAAGGAGATAGGGGCTTTTTTCCCGGGCCAAACGGTTCGTCATCAGGCTTCCCTCTTTTCCGAAGAGTTCAGGCGCGATCAAAAGAAAGATCCCGAAAAAGATCATACCTCGAGATGGAAAAAAGGGAATAATAATAAGGTGACCTTCGCCTAGTTGGTGGAATGCGCAACGGCCGTTGTGGCCACGGTCGTGGGCGAAAGTGAAACCTGGCCGAGTTTGGGAAGGGCTCCCGGGATCGGCGGTGTACTTTTGGGAAGATGATTCTCGAAAGCTGAAAGTTCATTTCTTAAGATACTTCTCAAAGAATAAACTTCTCTCCCTGAAGACTCAATCAGATAGGGTTTCCCGCTCTGCTTAGAGAAGCTGAGGCGGGTTACAAAATCCCGGGCCGACTCAACCTCACCGGACCAGCGAGAGAATTTATAGAGAAGCCACTGCCTCGCCTCCCTCCCATTGTAGACCTCGCCATTCCGGATGAAATGATCTTTCGAGCCGGCCATCCGGTTGAGGAGATAACGGATTTTATCGCGCTCGCTATAGGAACCTTCTCCGTTTGCAAAGAGATTGGGATTCTCAAAATTCGGAGCAGGACTGAAGAAAACTTTTCCTTCCGGGGCCTCGACATATCGGGAATAATAGGAACGGGTGTGGGTGCAGCCGCTATTGAAGGTTAAAAGAAGGGTGGAGAAAAAGGCCAAAAAAATTACTTCCAACCGCTGCATTCTTCAGTCCTCCGCTCGGACTTGGAACCGTTGAAAACCAAAAAAAGCTTACCCGCTTTTTTGCCAAAAGTAAAGATCAAAACAGGCTTTTTTGTTTTGTAATTAAATCGACCGGAAGAGGGTATTTCTTTAAGGTCTTTAAAAAGACGGCCGTCCCAGCTTTTTAAGAATCTTCTCCTTTGCTCCGTGGATGGCGCGAGACAATTTGGAGGTGATTTCCTCCTTCTCCAGGGGAAGGAGCGAAAGGTAGGCGGCAGGGATAACGAAAAGGGTAAGGAGCGTGGAAACCGTGACTCCTCCAATGACCGCGATGGCCATCGGAATCCGGGTTTCGGCTCCCGGCCCAAGCGCCAGGGCGGGGGGAATCGCGGCGGCAATGGTTGTCACAGAAGTCATAAGGATTGGCCGGAGCCGAATCGGACAAGCGGTTTTTAAGGCTTCGAGAGGGCTCAAGCCCCGCTCACGCATCTGATTTGTGAATTCGACAAGCAGAATGGAATTTTTCTTCACGATGCCCATCAAAAGAAGGAGCCCAATGAGGCTAAAAATATTGAGCGAATGATTCCCAAGCCAAAGGGTGAGAAAGGCCCCTGAGACACTGAAGGGAAGAGCCAAGAGAACGGTGAAAGGATGAATCACATGGTTGAATTGACTCGCCAAGACCATATAAGAAACGAGGATTCCGAGCCAAAGGGCAAAAATGAGGCTTTGAAACGACTCGCGAAAAGTTTGGCTGGTGCCACTAAAAACCACCCGGTACTCTGCGGGAAGAATTTGTCGGCTGATCGAGCGAGCTTGATCCAAGGCCGCGGCTTGGGACTTGCCAGGGGCGACATTGGCAAAGATCCCGATGGCCCGTTCCCGCCCGCGCCGCGTGATCGCAAGAAGGCTTGAGCGTCTCCTCACTTGAATCACACCTCGGAGGCGAACCATTTCGCCCCGGTTATTCCAAACGATAAGTTTCTCAATATCTTCCGCGCGAATCCTCTGCTCCGGCATCACCTGAACCCGTACGTCATAGCGCCTCCCCCCTTTCGTGTATTTTGCAATCCGTTCTCCTCCAATCATCGCATTGATCGTACGCGCAATGGAACCGACACTCACTCCTCGCTCGAAGGCCTTGTCGCGATCGGGATAGATCCTGACCTCGGGCATCCCCACCAAATAATCGGTATCCACATCCACAAAAAGTTTGTTCTGTTTCATCTTGGCCTGAATCGCCTCTGCGAAGGAGGTGAGTTTCTCCCAATCGGGACCGCGAACGGTAAATTCCACGGGGAAACCGCGCTGGGCCGCAAAGCCGCGTGTGGAAAGGTCCTGCAGGACCGCCTTGACGTGCGGGATTTTATTAAATTCCTGGCGGAAGTAAGCCATGATTTCTTGCTGGTTCAAACGACGATGCGTCTTTGGATCTTTGGGGCGCTTGGCAGGCGGCTTTAAGGTGATGAAAATAATCCCCGTGTTGATCTCGCCGCCGCCCAAGCCTCCCACCGCGGCAAAGTAACGGTTCACTTCGGGCCGCTTCATCACGATCGCCTCGGCTTCCTTGAAGCGTTCACTCGTGAAAGCCATGGAAGAGCCGATCGGGGTCTGAAGCCTGGCGAGGAACATGCTTTGATCTTGGGCAGGAACAAATTCCTTCCTTAAAAAAGGAAGGATCCCGATCGAGACGATAAAAAATCCCAAGGCCCCGATTAAAATCTTTTTCCGGTAGCGGAGGGCGGGCACTAAAATTTTCCGATACCCTTCCGTGAGCTGAGACATCCCCTCTTCAAAACGCTTGCCAAAAAGGGTTTTCCTTTCTCCGACCTCGAGAAATTGAGAACAGCGCATGGGGGCGAGGGTGAGGGCTTCGAGGAGTGAAAGCGCAACCGCTGCCGAAATCGTGACCCCGAACTGAAAAAAGAATTTTCCGATGATCCCTTTCATGTAGGCCACGGGAAGGAAAATGGCGACAATAGCCACGGTGGCCGCTAAAGCGGCGAAGCTAATCTCGCGAGTCCCCTTTAAAGCGGCATCAAGCTGGCCTTCACCTCGTTCGCGATGACGGATGATATTTTCAAGCACCATGATGGCGTCATCGACCACAATCCCGATCGCCAGGGTCAGTCCCAATAAGGTGAACGTATTGAGCGTGAATCCGGCGAACCGGAGGACGATGAAGGTCCCCAAAATGGAGGTGGGAATGGCGAGGAGAATGTTGACCGTGGAACTCCAAGAACCGAGGAAAACCCACGAGACAAGAGAGGTAAGAAGAGCAGAGAGGATCAGGGTGAAGATGAGTTCCTGGACCGAATCTTCGATGAAACGGGTGCTGTCAAAGTTGACATTGATGTCAAAACCTTCGGGCATCTCCCGTTTGAGTTCCAGGACCCGTTTCCGGACCTTTTTGGCCACGGCGACCGAGTTGGCGCCGCGCTGTTTACGGATCCCGAGGCCCACCGAGGGCTCGCCCATGACCCGTGAGATTCGCCGGAGGTCGGCCAGACCGTCTTCAATGGCTGCCACTTCCTGGAGTTGAATGGGGCGGTAAATCGGCTGCCCTCCCCGTTGGTGGATCATGATCTTTCCAAACTCTTCCACGGACCGCGCCTCGCCCATCGCCCGGACGGTGGACTCCCGTTCTTTGGTTTCCAGTCGCCCCGCGGGCACCTCCACGTGTTCCTCTTGAATCGCCCGAATGACATCTTCCACGGTGAGTTCATAGGCCTCCAATTTTTTCGCATCAAGCCACACCCGAAGATTCCTCTCAAGGAATCCTCCCAGAAAAATCTCCCCCACTCCGGAAAGGGTTTTAAACTTGTCCTTGACCTGGGTATCGACAAACTCCATCAGTTCACGTAAAGAATGGGTACTTGTGACGCTCACCCAAAGGATGGGATGATCCTCCGGGTTCACTTTCGTAATAATCGGGGGGTCGATCTGGCGAGGGAGTCTCCGTCCCGCCTCTGAGAGTTTGCTCTGAACCTCCTGGAGGGCGACATCGATATCTCGTTCCAATTCAAACTCAAGGGTAATTTCCGCTTGGCCCTGGCGGGTCGATGAGGAAACCTCGCGAATCCCTTGGACCCCCATGACGGCGTCTTCGATGATATCGACCACATCGGTCTCCATCACCTCAGGCGCCGCTCCTTCCCAGCGAACATCAATGGTCAGGACCGGGAAATCGACATCCGGCATCTGACCCACCCCCATCCCGCGGAAGCTCAAGAGCCCAAAGATCATGAGCGCAAACATGAGCATCCAGGCGAAAACGGGATTCTTGATGGAGATTTCGGATAGATTCATCCCGTTACACCCTCGCTGTTTCGCCCACCATAAATCTGCCAAACAACGTTTCTCTCAGTTTGACCATCTGGTTTGAAAACACGCTTCATAGGAGGGGGTGTAACGGGATTCATAGCGACTCACCGGCCGCGATCCGAAGCGCCCAATAGTTTGCTTTCCTCTCGTAATCGGCCCGATTCGCTTCCCGGCGTGTCTCGAAAAGCGATTCCAGGGCCTCGAGGACATCGAGGTTGCTGACCAAGTTTTTTGTGTATTCGTCTTTTTGAAGAAGAAAATTCTCCTGCGAGGCCTGGAGGGCCGCCTCAAGGGCCCGGGTTTCATCCAGGGAGGTGATCCAATTTTGATAGCTCTCTTGGATCTCAAGGCGGGCTTTGCGCTTCGCAAGCGAATAGGAAAATTTGGATTTTTTCCATCGACTCACCGCTTCCTTCACTTTCCCCACCGTCTCACCCCCTCGAGACAGGGGGACGTCCACTTTGAAAAGAAGATCCCACTCGATATCCTGCGCGAGACCCTCCCTCCTTTGATATTGGTTGCTTTCCAAGGAAAGTTCGGGCCAAAATTCACTCTGCGCCACGATCACGCTTCTCCACGCTGTTTTGACAGCCTGTCTTTGGGCCTCGATATCCGCGCGCATTTCGGCCGCCTCAAGATAATGAGGAAGTCCGCGAGACCCCCCTTGAGGAAGTCCCTCTTCTTGGAGATCATATTTCTCGAGAGGAGCTCCGATGAGAAATTCGAGAAGGTAGCGAGCAAGGGCGAGGGCTCCCGAGGCGCGCGCTCGGTCGCGCTCGAGGAGCTTCATCCGAGCCTGGGCCGTGGCGACTTCACTCGAGCGGGATCGGCCGATCTTTTCACGCTCCTCCAATTCCCGGATCCGTTCCTGAAATAAAGAATGAATTCCTTCGATCGTCTCCAACTCTTTTTTCTCACGGAGGACCCCGTAGAAGGCTCGGGCAACGTCAAGGAAAAGGAGTTGTTTGGCCCGGCGCCACTCTTCTTTCTCGTCCCTTCTCAGGCTTCCCGCTCCCGTCAAGGCGCCGAGGGCTTTGAATCCCTGAAAGAGCGGCTGTTTGATGACGAATTTCCTCTCCCGACGCTCGGGATCGGTGAAAGAGCGGGCGGTGGCCGAAGGATCTCCCCCCGTGGGGTTATCTTGCCGGGAAAAATCCATGATGAAATTGATATCGCCGAGCGCTTCGCTTGCGGCCTTGAAAAACTGGGCCTCGGCCTCTTTGATCTCCTCTTTCTGGATCGCTACGGTTTCGCTCCGCTTCAGGGCCAGTTCGTAGCAACCCCGAAGACTGAGAAGGAGGGGGCCTGTTGCCTCCACCGAAGCCTGTGGTTCTTGGGTTTGGGGCCTTTGCCCCATCGCCCAACTTGGGGAGGGAGAAAAAAATGAAAACCAAAAAGCAGAGACCAGACATGGAAAAATCAGTCTCATCGTTTCTTACTTTCCTCTCGGAAACGACAGGATTTCGTCGAGGGTTCTTGAAAGGCGGGTATAAAACCGACTGATCAATTTTCTTTCCTTGGGACCAAACGCATCGAGAGTCCTGAGCAGGAGAGGAAGGATATGGCCCTGGACTTTTCGAACAATTTTTTTACCTTTGGGTTGGATCTCGAGTAAGGAGATCCTCCGGTCCCGGGGATGGGCGAGCCTCTTTAAAAATCTATTTTTTTCAAGCCGATCCACGAGGCTGGTCACCGCGGGCTTGGTGATATGAAGTTTCTCACTCACCTCCGTCATGGTCAAAACCCCACGGTCCACGAGCTGATTGAGGAGGACATACTGAGGAAGCGTCAAATCCGCTTCTATCAAGAGGCGCGCGTAGACCCGAGAAAATTTGGGCTGGATCTCTCGAAAGGTCTGAATGAATTCGTCTCTCTCGTTCATGCCCACCACCCCCCGTCATGGTTGAAAGCCGGTCGTAACTTAGTTAAATAGTTTAACAGTTAAACTATTTAATAATATTCGTTTTCCCGATCCCATGCAAGGCCAATCGGTTTCCTTCCTCCCCGGCCCCCTCTCGATGGAAGGCCCTAGGCTCCGGCGGGGGTTGTGTTATAGAATGGAGGGGTTCTGAATGGCAGAAAGAGGGGAGGAGTGAGAAATGGATAAGAGGATTCGGTGGGGAACGATTGCAGTCCTTGTTGCGTCCTTGTGGCTGGGAGGACCGCTGTTCGCCCTCGCCAAGGAAAGGCAAGAGGGGGCGGGCCCGACGCCAGCGGGTTTTGAAAAGGGAGAAAAGAAAGGGTGGCAAGAGAGTGAGGTTCCGCCGGGATGGGGCCAAGGGGAGAAAACAGGGTGGGGAGATCGTGAAATGCCTCCCGGTCTCGCAAAAAAATCTGACGAGTCGACTCCTGGGAAGGCGAAAGGAAAACACAAAAAGAAAGGGAAAAAGGGAGGACGACGGTAGTACAAAGAATCGCCGCGCTCCTTGAGGGGGGGATCGCCTCTGCCGTCTTCCTGGTAAGCTTTCTTTACGCAATCGGCTCTTCCTCCATGCGTCCGGAGGGGATGTTTTACTATAATGCTTTTCTCGTCCTCATTCTCGCACTCCTCGTAGCCAATCTCCTCTGGAATCTAGCCGCCCTCAAACGCATTGCAAGGACCGAGAAACCGAGCAAGTTCCCTTGGGTGTCGGTCCTCATTCCCGCCCGTAACGAAGAGCGCCGGATCGGCCGCTTGCTGGAGTCCCTCTCACGGCAAACCTACCCTTCTTATGAGGTCCTGGTCTTGGATGACCAATCGGAAGACCGGACCGTTGAAATTGTCGAGGAGGCGATGCGTCACGACGGACGGATCCGTCTTCTCAGAGGAAAACCGCTTCCGCGGGGCTGGCAGGGAAAATGTTTTGCCTGTCACCAGCTCGCTCGCGAGGCCCAAGGGGAGCTCCTTTTATTTACCGATGCGGACACCTTCCATGCGCCGGAGAGCCTTGCCGCGAGCGTCGCAGCCCTCGAAACCGCTCGAGCAGACCTTTTGACAATTTTTACGCAGTTAGAACTGGGCTCTTTTTGGGAAAAAATTTTTCTGCCGCTCCTTCCTTTTACGATGCTCGCCTATGTCCCCTTGGCTCACGGGGTTCGAAGGTGGGTCCCAAAATTTACCTTGGGCAACGGACAGTTCCTTCTTTTCCGCCGCTCGGTTTACCAGGCCACCGGAGGACATGAGGCGGTCCGGGATGCGATGGTGGACGATGTATGGATTGCCCGACAAGTCCAGGCTTCAGGTTACCGAGTGATGATTCAAGATGGATCGGAAATTGTTTCTGTCCGGATGTACCAAGGCCTTCGGGAAATCTGGGAAGGATTCTCGAAAAATTTCTTTGCGGGCCTCGAGTATTCCTTCCCTCTCCTGGGGATCGCTACCCTGGGCTTGGGGGCGGTTTACCTTGTCCCCTATCTCATTCTGATTTCGGGGCTGGTTTTAAAAAAGGGGGTGGTGAGCTGGATTCTCTTGCCGCTGGGCCAGATTTTGATTGTTTGGTTGATGCGCCTTCTCGTCTCCATCCGCTGGGGATTTGAATTTCGGTGGGTCTTGGCTCATCCTCTCGCTGTCGGCCTCTCGCTTCTGATCGCCCTCAATTCCGCCTATCGAACCACTTCGGGCCGGGGGGTCCAGTGGAAGGGACGAAGCTATCTTTTCCGAAGGCCCGTCTCTAGCGATAGCGCACGACCTGTACCACCACCGCAGTAAAGATCGCGAGATTGGCCAGGTTAAACACTTTGAAGACAAGATCTTCGGAGGTGAGGGCGGAGGGGAGCATCGCCAACAAAGTGAACCACACGCCGAAGGTCCACCAAAGGCTGAAATCTTTGGAGGACTTTCGCCTCGAGACTTTGAGGATGAGGGGGATATTCCACAGGGGAAGAATCAAGGCCGCGATGAGACCGAGGGATTGAATCAAGGGAGCGGGGCTCAATGGACCTTGCGGTAAGGGTAACGATGTTTGACACGCCGGTCAAAGTAAACGCCCTGCGAAGGCGCCTGAAGGAGTCCCCGGTAGACCTCCTCAGGAACACCGGAATATTCATAGACCCCGCCGATCCGAAAGGCAACCTCAAGCGTGGATGTCTCGGTATCGTAACCAACAATTGCAATGTCTCGTGAGCGGACAGCCACCCGTTCCATCGGTGTTATGATTATCGAAACTTTCAGTGTGTCCTTGAGGGCGGCCTTGGGTCATTGAGACCCACAAAACGAAGGCTGTTCCCGCATCATAAAGGAAGCTCCGAGGTAAGGACTGTCTTATATTCGTTTGTGGGACAAATCGTATTTAATGGCTTAAACCATTTATATTCAGCTTTCTCGTAGGGATGAAATATCATGGTTAAGCAGCCTGATGATCTCTTTTTGCGATTGCCTGTTCAATTTTATGCAAGGCCTCTCGGCTAATGGGTATTGCTTGCAAGCGTACTGTATAACCAAGTTGGAGCAGTATCTTTTCAAGAGTCGCCACGCTTGAAAATTCTCCACTCTCTATCTTGGAAATATGCTGCTGTGACACGCCAATCTTCTCGGCTAATTGTGTCTGATTCAGTTTGTGTTTGATTCGGTAATCAACGATCTTTTTCACAATCTCAAGCTTCTGCTCCTCAAGCTCATAGAGTTCCTTAAAGTAAGGATCCTTGAGTTTTTCTTGCAGATGTTTGTCAACGCTATCCGTTTTCATTTTGGTCACCCCATTTCTCTCCATCTTATTTTTGCTTTCCTGTTCTTTCCAAAAAGAGTTTCCGTCTTTGAATTGCAACTTCTTTTTCGTTCTTTGGCGTCTTATCGGATTTCTTAATAAAGCCGTTCGTGAAAATTGCCCGATCCTGATGAAAGAAAAAATATAAAACCCTTATGGCTCCCTCTCGTCCCTTGAACCTCAGTTCGAATATCTCGTCGCCTATATACTTTGCATGGGGCTGCGGAAGCTTGTGCCCAAATTCTCCCAAGAGCCCTATCACGAAGAAAAACTTCCGCTGCGTCTTCGGATCCAACGAATCTATGAATTCCCGAACCGGCACTCGGTTTGACTCGGTAACGACGTATTCGCATGATACCTGTTTCACAGCACCTCCCCACAACTAGTTAGTAGTATACCACCATTTGGTTGTATGTCAAGAAGGCCATTAAAGCAAAACCGCCAGAAGGTCCCGAAGAAAAAGGACACCTGGCGGTTCTTTTTTCCTCTCTTTTTTTGACGAGAGGGTAGTTGGCTCGGCGGTGTGGACGCTAAACGAACCACCCATCCTCAGTGGGCGCCGTTACTCGTGAGAATGCAAAAGTGGCGCGGACCACGAGGGTCTTAGGTGCCGGGCACGACGGCGGTGCCTGTCACGTTATTGCGTTAGCGCGTTATTACGTTATTATTAGTTTTACAGGTTAACTTGTGGGGGTAACAAGTTAATCGAGTGAGAAGTCTGAGGTGAATCGGGAGGATTGATGAACGCCGCAGACTCCGCACACGTAACGGTAGGTGGTAGTAAAGTGAACAATTCTTCCTTTCTCTCGACGGCGTTCTCGGTGATCCAGGACGATAAATTCGCGATTGGTCTCGACTCCTGATTTGAGAAAAGTCCTCCTTTTCCCATCGCCAAAAAGGACATCCTCATAGGTCCTGCAGGATTGGCAGTGCAATAGATTATCCCTCACGTTGCGGATCGGGATGCCTTTCTTTTCAGCTCGTTCGATGATTTTCGAAATGTCTTCCTTGAGTTTTTGATAGGCGGCTTCTTCTTCGGGCGTCCAGTTTCTTTTAATTTTCTTCTTCATGTAAATCTAGATAATCATCCTCATTAATAATCATGACGGCTG
>CAZMFE010000030.1:0-11302 GCA_964565495.1 uncultured bacterium | reverse complement strand
TTAAAGACCCATGAAACCGTCGCCGCCCTGGTGATGACCGTTCTCATCTTTCTCCTCGTGGTCCCTCCGGTGGTCCTGCTTCTTCTCAATTTGGCCACCCAGGCCATTGAACTTTATCAGTCGGCGGCAACGTACGTGAGTGAAGGCCAGCTTGAAAAACTCATTGACCAAATCCGATCGACCGCGTTCATTCAAAAGATCGAAGTTCAGATTTTTCAGTGGGAACCCCTCAAGGAAAATGTAGCGGCCTGGTTCCTCAAATCGACGCGGGCGATCGGTCAGTTTGCCGCCGTTCAAGCGGGGACGCTCACGAAAAACCTTTTGCTCGTCAGCTTGAATACCTTTCTGATGTCGGTCTTACTTTTCGTCTTTTTGAGAGACGGAGAGAAAATTTACGACTTTATCTATCAAATCGCGCCTTTGGAGCCAGGGACAAAGAAGTCGGTCTTTGCCCAGGTCAACGACACGTTTTCGGCGGTGATTCGGGGGCAGCTCCTCACGAGCCTCACCCAAGCGATCGTTGCCGGAGTCATTTTTTGGGTGCTGGGGCTTCCGGTCCCTGTGCTTTTCGCCGCGGTCACATTTCTTGCAGCGATGATTCCTGTCATCGGCGCTTCCGCCGTCTGGCTTCCTCTGGTGATTTACCTGGTCATGCAGTTACAGTACACAAAGGCGATCATCCTCTTTCTCTTCGGAGCCCTTGTCATCAGTCTGATCGATAATCTTATGAAACCGGCATTGATTGGTGAAAAAACCAGACTCCCTTATTTTCTCCTCTTTTTCGGGATCCTTGGAGGAATCAAACTCTATGGCCTGATGGGCATTTTTATCGCCCCGGTCATCCTCTCCCTTTTCTTCGCCCTGACCAAAATCTATCAGGAAAAATACCTATGACGGAGGGCCGGGTTTCAAACCTGCCCCCACCTTTCGCAGGCGAAATTCGAGAATTTCCTTCTGTAAATCCGTGAATTTTTTCAAGAGCTCATCGAACCCTGCCGGGTCAAAAGGAATGCAGTGGGAGAGGCCGGCTCGAAGAAAATGAATCCGGGCCTCGGCGGGCGGATGACCTAAGATCTCGCGGAGGGCGAGGGCATAAAGCTCCAATTGAAGGCGGTAGTCTTCCCCCCGTTCGGCCAAGGTGTCCGCCTGGACGCGGGAGGTTTTGTAATCCAAAACCACCCATTCTCCTTTCCGATTCTGATAGAGGAGATCCACCGTCCCCTGGACCAGACCGTAAGGAAGCCTCAAGATGAAAGGAAGTTCTGGATAAAAAACTTCTGCTTTCAAAATCTCTTTGGCCTGTTCACTTGTCAAAAAACGGTGAATGATTTCTGATATTTCTTCCCTCTCCTTTTTCCCAAGGTCTTCAGTGAAACGGAGAAGAAGGGAATCGATTTCCCTTGGGGCCAGACGTCGAGTGATCAGTTGCTCTAAGATCTGGTGGACCCGTGTCCCAAACTGAGCACTTGTGAGTTCCTCCTCCTCTGGCCGTTCTTCCTCTTTCACCTCGAAGAAGGGATGATTTCCCTCTTCTTCCGGAATCCCGATTTCGTAAACTCGGAAGTAGGCTTCCGGATCCCTGGCGAAGAGGAGGAAGGCGGAGACCGGAAGGTCGATCCGCTGGAAGGTGACCTTCTCGGGCCGCCCGAGCTTCTCTAAAATCAGCTCGATTTCTGGAGAAGGCTCCCGAAGGGGAATCTGACTTTGGGCCTCAAGCCGCCGCCGGATCGATCTCCGCTCAGCCAAGGGTTTTCTTCGTTCAAAAGGAAAAGGCCCTGGCCGGATCTCAGAAAGGATTTTCACCTCCCAGCTCCCCTCCCCCAAGATCCGCTCCACCCATTGAGCCCAACTGGCGAGGTCATGAAAGGAGGCTTTGGAATTTCCCTCTTCTTTGGGGCCTGAAAGTACGAGCTTCTCTTTGGCTCGCGTCATCGCAACGTAAAGGAGCCGCTTCGATTCTTCGGAACGAAGGCGGACGAGCCGTTTCCTGTTCCGACGAAAGGTGAGTGTCCCCTCCAGACCCAGTCCTTCAACTTCAGAAACGAGAAAGCGCCTCCCTTCGGTCTTCTCCCCCCGGCCAAGGTCCGGAAGAATCACCACCGGAAACTCGAGCCCCTTGGCCATATGAATCGACATCAGCCTCACCACATTCCCTTCTTCCGCTTCGACCTGAGCCTGCGATTCCCGGACCTCCCGGGTCTCAAGCCCTTTCACGGCACGAACAAATTCTCCGAGGGGGAGGGGGCCTTTCGATTCCATTTCGCGGGCGATCTCCACAAGCTTCCTCAGATTGGCGTAGCGCCGCTCGCCGGGTCTTGATTTCAAGACATAAAGGTCGAAATCCGTAACTCGAAGAATCTTTTCAACCAGTTCGCCGACACGGAGTTTCTCCCTCTCTTCAAGAAACTCCTGAAACGCCTTTTCAAAAAACCGAAGCTTCTCCTTCTCTGGCTCCGTAATCTCAGCAATCGACTCAAATTCCGAGAGCCCTTCCAGGAGGGGCGTTTCACCCGTCTCCTGCTTGGCGTGCCGAGCCAGCCAGAAGAGGGTTTCATCGGACACCTGGAAAAGGGGAGACCGGAGGGCGGCCGCGAGGGGGACATCCCGTTTTGGATTCTCAAGGGCAGAGAGAAAATTGACAACGTCTCGAATCTCCGGCTGTGAGTAAAACCCGCGGTTTGAAACCACAAAATAAGGAATCTCAGAGCGCCTGAGTTCCTGTTCATAGAAGTGGACATGGGTCATCGCTTCAAAAAGAAAAGCAATCTCGCAGTACTTGAAGCCTTCTTCTTTCACAAGGAGCTTGACGTGATGGGCGAGGGTTCTCGCTTCGCGCATCCGCACTTGATCGAGAGATTCCTCCTTCCCCTGCTCAAGCCGAAGCCAAGCCACTTGAGGGACGCTTCCCTCTTCGGGCCGGGTCGGCTCGAGCGGTTCAAAGGGAAGCCCGTCCTCTTTCCAAAGGCCTTCAAAGAAACGATTCACGAAGCCGATCAGACGGGGCCGGGCGCGGTGGTTTTCCGCAAGCGAAATCCGAGTCCCTGCGGGACTGGCTTGGAAAACCTTTTCCTTTTCGAGAAAGATTTTTACTTTCGTCCCCCGGAAGCCGTAAATGGATTGTTTGAAATCTCCCACCACGAAAAGGTTTGAATCCCGCTGAACGAGCTCAAGGAGCCGATTCTGTAAGTCGTTGGTGTCTTGAAACTCATCCACGAGAATCTCGCGGAACTTCCGCTGATAGACTTTCCGTAGGACGTTCGAAGCCGGTGATCCTGAACCCAAGAGCCGGACGGCACGAAGCTGGAGGTCGTCAAAATCAAGCACCCGCTGGAGCCGTTTGGCCTCTTCGTAGGCCTTCTCAAATTGAAGAGCCACACGAACGAAAACTTCCCGCAAGGGCAAAAGGATTTCCTCTTTCAAGAAACTTGCAAAATCAAGGAGCGTTTCCTGGAAACGGCGGATCTCGTCTTTTCGCTTACCGGCGGCGCGGAGTCCTCCTTTCAGCGCCGCAAGGGCTTCAACGTCCTCGAGTTGAAGCTCGTCTTTCTCAAGAACTCGAAAGAGGCTCTCTTTTACCTCTGCCTGACCGTTGACCTCCCCGATGGCTTCCAGCGCCTGTCTAAGCTCCTGTTCGAAATCTCCGCGGTTCGCTCGTGTCCGGCGTCTCAAGACCTCTTCGAAGGAGCTTTCGGAATTCCTTGAGCCTCGGTAGGCCCCGAGGATCCCTTCCCGAACCGCTTTTTCTCCAAAAATATGAAGAAGATCAAAAACCTCCTTAGCCGTCACCATCAACTCAATCGTCTCATCGAGGGTCCCCTCCTGAAGGATTTCGGCCTCCCCCGATTCCAAGATCACAAAGTGAGGGTCGACACCCGCTTCGATCGGATGTTCCCGTAAAAGCCTCGCAGCGAAAGAATGGATCGTTCCGATCGCCGCGTTTTCAACTTCGCGCCTTGCCTCTTCAAGCCCCTCTCCCCGGAGGCGCTCAACGATCCGCCGCTTCATCTCGTTGGCCGCTTTCTCGGTAAAGGTAATGGCAAGGATCGCCTCGGGGGAAATTTGGTGACGTGTCACCAAATGAAGAAAGCGTTCGACGAGCACACGGGTTTTTCCCGAGCCCGCCCCGGCTGAGACACAGACATTTTTCCCCACCGTCTCGACGGCGAGGCGCTGCGGTTCAGATAACTCCATTCCTCTTATCTTCCTCTCGGATCTCTTGATAAATAAAGGGGAGCCGCCACTTTTCGATCCGACAAAGGGCAGGAAAGGGGCAGTGCGGATCACAATCCCTTGGGCGGACCGGAATTTCAGCGTGCTTGATTCCTTCGGCAAACTTTTGTGAAAAAAGGACCGTTCGTTCGAGAATCTTGTCAAAGTCCTTCCGGTCAAAAACGGCACGGGAACGGGTCTCGGAACCTGTCTCCTCAAGCCCCTCACGGGCGTAGAAGCCGCTCGTCTGGGCCGAACTAATTTGATAAATCTCTCCCCCCACCGGTTTAAGCTTGAGGAGTTGTTGGATCGCCATGAGATAAAGAGGGAGTTGCAGCGCGATCCCCCATTCCAGATCGCGGGCTTGGAACTTACTCCCTGTTTTATAATCGATCACCAGGGCATACTTTCCCGAAGGGTCGATATCGATTCGGTCAATTTTTCCGCGCAAGAGGAGGTCTTCGCGGAAGAAATCGTGAAGCCTCAGGTAATCGACTTCCTTGGGCCTGAATCCAAATCGGAATTCGAAATAGCGCGGCCGAAGGAGGGGAAGGGGGCTCCCCTCTTCAATTTCCCTCTCCACCACCCCGAAGAGCCATTCCTCCATCTCAGCTTTTTTAAGTTCAATCCGGTACGCCCGTTCCCCCCTGAGAGGACGGCGGGCTAGAAGCTCGTGAAGCTTCGCCTTCACAAAGCTCTTGGCCTCGTCTAAGTTTTCCAGTTCCTTTCTCTCCTTTTCCACCCGCTCCCGCCAGTAATCTTCAAGCACTTCGTGAAGGAGGATCCCGACCTGTTTGGCATCGATCCCCTCCTCCCCTTCTTCCAAACCGAGAATCTCACCTGCGAAATACCGATAGGGGCAGCGGCTGTAAGCCTCCAAACCGGTGGGTTTGAAAATCCCCCCTTTGGGAAGAAAGGCGGCTTGGACTGCTTCGCTTTCGATTTTGGCTCGAGGATCAAAAAGGACGCGGGAAAGAAGGGTCCGAAAAAAGGCTCTTTCGAGGAAGCGGTTGTAAAGGGAAAGCGTAAAGACCCGCTCGCTCCTTGCCTTCGCTTGAACTCTCTCGTAAAGCCTCCCGATCAGGTGGGCCGCGACCTCCCGCTCCTCCACCGCCTCTTCGAGGCGAGGGAGGGATTGACTCACCGGATAACTCCGGGTGGGAAGAGGGGTTTCAAAAAGTGCCTTCACCTCATCCACATAAAAAGAGGGAAGGGCTTCGTGACCTTCCAGATCGAATCGGGGATAACTCAGGATGAGCTTTTCCCTGGCCCGGGTCAGGGCGAGATAGAAAAGGTAACGTTCAACCGCCTGCCGGGGAAGGCGTTCCTTCAAGCCCGCGATCCGCCGCTCTTCATCCGAAAGAATCGGATCTTCCCGGATCTCGGCGGGAAAAACTTTTTCAAGGAGTCCCGCGACGAACACCACCTTATATTCCTTCTGCCGGGCCAGAGAAATATCATAAACCTGGACCCGATTTTTATCCCGGCCGTGAAGGGAAAAAAGGTCGACTTCAATCAGGCCGAGAAACTCCTTGGCGAAAAGCTTGAATGTCTCCGGGGAGGTGCCTTGCGAAACCGTGCTCGATCGGATTTCTTCTAGAAGACTCCCGAGCCGTTTTAAGGTCGCAAAATCCCGGCGGGCCTTTTCTTCGTAAACCGGGAGGATCTGGGAGAGGCCGAATGAGCGAATCACCTCCTGGGTGAGCCGAATCCATTCCTCCACGGTCTTGGCCGCCAAAAAGCGGTCTTGAAAGTCACGGATTTTTTCAAAGAGGGGGCCGCCGATCTCTTTGAGCCATCGGTCCCTTCCTTTAAGGATTCCAAGATCCAAGGCGCGCATCTCAAGGAGACAGACACGCTCGTAATCCCAATCGACATAACTCGACTTGAGAAAATTGAAAAGGTCTGCCCGCTTCCAGTCATCGAGCAGCACCTGAAAAAAATGAACCAGGGTTCGGGCCAGGGGGGCATCCCGGAGTCTTTCGCGCTCGTGAATTTCAACGGGAATATCAAATTCCCGGAAGACCGTCCGGACGACCCCTTCATATTCTCCAATGCGGCGAAGGAGGAGGGCGATATCGGAAAAATGAATTCCCTTAAGCCGCACGAGCGCGCGGATTTCCCGGGCAATCATCTCAATCTCGCCGCGAATCCCCGTGGCCTCAAGAATCAGGAGAGGATCCTCTCCCTCACCTTTACCCTCTCCCCCTCCGCCAAAAGGCTCGGCGGATCCGCCTCTGGCGGAAGAGGGGGAGAGGGGGGGGTGAGGGGGACAAAGAGGCCGAAACAGATTCCTTTCGATGTGGCGAAGGGAAGAGGAGCCGGTCCGGTAGTTCGCCTCGCGGGAAAGATCGACGCGCTGAAAGCCGAGTTTCTCAAGCTCTTTTAAAGTCTCAAGGGGGATTTTAAAAAGTCCTCTCCTTTCCTCCGAAAGGTCGACGGTGAGGGCCAGGGTCACCCGTTCGGAACGCCCGGCTAACCAATGCAAAAATTCAAGCTGCGACCTTGAAAAATCAAAAAAACCGTCGACAAAGAGGTGTCGAAAACTCGGGAAAGGGGTTTTGGGGCGGCTCTCCCTCTCCCTTAAAAGAAAAAGTCCATCCCGATAATCCCTGAGCCCCCCCGCCTCGAGCCGCGTTTCATAGGCTTCATAAATTTGGAGAAGCCCTTCGTATTTTCCTTTGAGCTCGGGGCACCCTTTCTCGAGTCTCTTCGCGCCTTGACGAAAGGTGCGAAGACCCACCATGGACTCTTTGAGTTCCCCGACAAACTCAGCGATTCTTTCGAGAAAACCGGGAAAACTGGAAACGGAAGAGAAATACTCCCCTCCCCCTTTTTCGACAATGGCCTCGATCAGGAAACGGCGCCCCACATCGGTCACGAGAGAAAAATCTCCCGCTTTCAACAATTCGTGCATCAGCCGGTTAAAAGTGACCACCCGCTCTCCAAAAAATCCACTTCGTTCCCTCCGGAGCATCAGATCAAGGATCCGCTCCCGATGTTCTGCGCTGGGAAGAATGTAAAGGATGTCTCGAACCAAGGGGTCCTTGCTTTCCTCGACCAGGCGGAGGAAATGGTCCAAACAGGTGTGGGTTTTGCCAACCCCTGCCGGTCCGGCAAGGATCGCGAACCGAGGAACGGTTTCCCAGGAAACGACCGGCCGGGACGGCTCGGGAGGAGACAGTTCCAAGCCTGTCGTTTTAAGCAATTAAATTTCCCCCATCGACAGGAAGGATCGTTCCGGTCACAAAGTCTGTCGATTTCACAAGGAAACGAACTGCTTCAGCAATATCGCGAGGGTCGCCGAAGCGCTTCAAGGGGGTACGCTTCAAAATTTTTCGATTCTGTTCCCGAGTGGAACCCTCCGCGGGAAGGATCGGTCCCGGAGCGATCGCATTGACCTGGACGTACGGGGCCAACGCCTTGGCCAGC
Source organism: uncultured bacterium (assembly GCA_964565495.1). Taxonomy (GTDB): domain Bacteria; phylum Omnitrophota; class Omnitrophia; order Omnitrophales; family JACQLI01; genus CAZMFE01. The sequence continues at coordinate 3,661 of CAZMFE010000030.1, read as the reverse complement.
CCCTCGGTCACGGCCACTAAACCCGCCTTCGAAACGCAGTAAGGAAGATACGGAGGGTAAGGACGAAAAGCGGTCCAATCGATCAGATTGATAATTTTCCCTTCCTTTTGTCGAACCATTCGAAGTCCGAAGGCCTGGGCCAGAAAAAAAGGGGCTTTGAGATTGACATTCAAAAACCGATTCCAGTCTCTCTCGCGGATCCGCCCCAAGGGGGTCGGATAAAAAGCGGAGGCGTTGTTGACCAAGAGATGAATCCGGGGACTCGCGCGGAAGGCTTCACGGATAAGGCGCTGAATTTCCGAAAAATTTTCGAGGTTGGCCCGCAGGAGCTGAACCCGAACCCCGAATCGCTCAGCCGCCCTTTGGGTCTCGTGGACCTCTCCCGACGAACGGTGGTAATGGAGAAGGAGATTCATTCCCTCCCCCGCTAACAGGAGAGCGATTGAACGCCCAATCCGTTTGGCAGCCCCTGTGACAAGGGCTGTTTTGCCTTGAATTTCCATGCCTTGAAAGTTCTTCCAAGAGCATCTTATCGGCTCCGCCGCGAGGGGTCAAGTCATGGGAGGCGGAGGAAATGGAAGGTTAACTTTCTTAGGTTTCCGTCCAAGCGAGGAGAGTGACGGTATTCGAGGGGCCTCCCGCCGTCGTTGTCAGGGCCTCGTCGTAACGAAAGAGTTCGATGCCTGAATTATCAATCGTGTCTCCTACGACGGCCCCGTAAAATGCCGCATTTCCAGAAAGTGTGACTGGCGAATCTGGGGCGTAAATCGCGCCGTAAAAATCACCCTGTCCGGAAACGGAAACGGCCGGCGATCCTCGAACATAAATCAAAAGATTGGGAGGAAGATTCCCAGCGGTGACGATCCCCTGGCCGCTAATGGAAACGGGTCCACTCACGTAGAGGACGGCCGGGCCGCTAAAGCTGACAGCCGCCTGTCCACTAATATCGATCGAGGAATACCAATACGTCCCTCCCGGCAGCGTCAGGACACTTCTCCCACTTACGGAAAGCGCGCCCGAATCTGGAAGGTCCCCTGGAATCTCAACCGGATTCAGGGTCGCGGTTGAGGAGGCGGCACTTTTAGTCCCTTCAATCACCGCTTGAGCCGTTTCTACGATGGCGGTGGACACATCCGCACCCGGTCCCACAACGGCGTCTCCTTTCACCCGTGCATTTCCAGAAACTGTAATGGCCCCGGCGCTCGTCCCGTTGGTTCCAAGATCACCGTTGCTCCCCACGACACCGGTCTTCGAATCATAACTGTCGATGACGGCATTACCGCTGGCCGTAATACTTCTCTTGGCGAAAAGCGCCATGTTAAAGGGTGAAGTTGAGACCCTCACATACGCGACCACCTGACGTCGTTGATACGCATAGGAGGAGGCAACGTTATCCGGCGTGTGACCGGTGGAGGTGATGAGGCGGACGGTAGGATCTGAGGTAGATTCCGGCGGGGTCGAACTCGCATTGGGAATTTGCACCTTAACCTCATAACCCCCTTTACCGAAACCCGCGTAATCCTGCCCCTTATAAGAAGAATTCTGCCGGAGCTGGGTAATCGCAAGGTCGACTCCCGACTCGGCGAGGTGAAACGCCCTCACCAGATTCTGAGCCCTTTCATAGGAACGAATCGCGGTGAACTCGTGGGAATAGAGTGCAATTGAAAAAACCCCGAGCACGGCCAAGACCAGGTAAGAAGAAATCAGCAAGGCGCCGCGTTGATTCATCAGGATTACGCCTCCGTCCAAGCCAGGAGACTGCTTGTGCTCGTTGAGCCGCCGCTTTCTGAATTCAAAGCCTCATCGTAATGGATTTTTCCGTTCCCCGAGTTTTGAAGGGTGTTACCAACAACGGCCCCGTAGAGGTGCCCATTTCCAGAGATAGTGACGTCAGAAGCCGGAGCATAAATCGAACCGTAGAAATTAGCATTTCCTGACATCGTCACCTGTCCCTCCTTCGTCTTGATTGTCAGATTAGGGGGAAGGTTCTGAGCGGTCCCAAAACCATTTCCGGAGATCGAGACACGCCCCGTCACGTAGACTGTAGCGGCCCCTGTAAAATTAACCTGGCCGTTTCCAGTAATATTAATTGAGGAAAACCAGTAGGTGCCTCCCGGTAGAGTCATGCTGCTATTTCCGCTCGCTGTCAAGTTGCCTTGATTGGTTAGACCTGAAGGGATCTCGACCGGATCGAGAACCTTTCGGGCAGAGGCTGCGGTCCTTGTTCCCTCAATGCGTGCATTTCCAGACATGACGATGACACTGGAGGGATTTCCTCCGGGGCCGACAATCGTATTTCCTCCAATTCGCACGTTTCCCGAAAGCATCACCATGTGGGCCCCAATCGAGTTGGTGCCCACATGACCGTTCTGACGGGGTGCTTGAAGATGATAGGGGCCGATCCTCGAGTCATAGCTATCGGTGCCTGCGTTGCCGCTCATTTGAATACTCGAATTGCTGAAAAGCGCATAGGAAGAATCAGAGGAAGTGAGGTTTACGTAAGCGACGACTTGACGCATCGCGTAGGCATAAGCGCTCGCTACATTGTTGGGCACGTGACCTGCCGCGGTGATTCGACGAAGATTAGGTTGGGTCGCATCCGGAGTTTCCACTTGAATATCAAAACCTCCCCGATTCCCCAAATTCGTATAACCCTGACCCGCATACGAGAGGTCGCTCCTGAGCTGGACGATCGCCCGATCGAGTCCCGACTCTGCCAGGTGAAAAGCTGTAATTCGGTTTGCGGCCCTTTCTGAAGACCGATAAAGAGTGATGTTTTTTAAAAAAAGAGCGAGAGAGAATGTCCCAATCATGGAGAGCACCAGAAACGAGTTGATTAAAAAAACGCCTTTTTCGTTTTTCATCTCCATCTCCCTACGGATTCCTCAGCCTCGCCTCGCCGGTCGAAGCGACCGAAAGGACCCGGCCGTTGATCATCGTCCGCTGAGCCGTGACCGCAAAAATAATGCTACTGGGAGAGCCGCTCGAGGTCGAGAAAGTGACGTTTTGGATGTCGTTGGCCAAAATCGTCGTCTGTCCACCGCTGATCCGAACCAGCTGCGTCCCATTCCCCCCCCGCTGGTAGGTGATGGGGTTTGACCAGGTAATCACGCCGGAATTACTCACGTTTGCAGGGATTTGAAAAGTCAAAGCCGATCCGCCGGAGCCGATGGCGATTCTGGAGGGAGACGATTCCCGGATTTCAAGGCCCATCTGATAAAGACTCTCACGGGTCGATTCCTGGAGATTCATCTTGAGGCCGGCGAGCTGAACTTGTTCCTCTCCCCCCTGAAGGATCATTCCGACTAGCATTGTGATGATAGAAAAGATCGCCACGCTGACCATCATCTCAAACAACGTGAATCCTTTCTCGGGTCTCTTTTTCATTCGTTAATTCCTTTGGGTCATCAAAGTCCTGAGCTGCGTTGAGGTGTTTCGTCTCCCCAATTCCAGCCAGCTAGTCGTCACCGTCGCATCGAGGGGATCCGCCAGGGCGTTGGCATAGGTGACGACCACTTGTTCCCCGCTGAGATTCGCGAAACCTGGGACAGCGGCTTCATGGGGATAAGCGCTCGTTACATTCCCTGGAAAAGTTCCCGTGGCCGAGGCATTCCGCTGTCTCTTATACACATCTCCGAGCCCACGAGACTAGGCATGATCT
>CAZMFE010000029.1:0-11479 GCA_964565495.1 uncultured bacterium | reverse complement strand
CCTACGGTCCGTGGGCAGGATTTCTCTTCGGGTGGTCTGAGTTGGCCCTCATGCGGACAGCCTCGATTGCGAGTGTTTCCTATGCCTTCGGTGAATATTTCCGAAACCTCATCCCTGCTTTTCCTGGAGCCGAAAAGGTGGTCGCGGGGGTGGCCATTTGGCTCTTAACCTTGATTAACATCGCCGGTCTTCACTATGGCAAATGGCTGCAGAACGTGGTGAGCCTAGGGAAAGGACTCGCCTTGACGAGTCTCATTATCCTGGGCTGGACCCTCGGAAAGGGGAATCTCCAGAACTTTGAGAGTGTCTTTCCCGCATTGCCCGGAGGATCCGTGATCTCAAACCTAGGACTCGCTTTGGTTCCCATCCTCTGGACCTACGGGGGATGGCATGAGAGCACCTTTGTGGCCGGAGAATTCAAACGGACGGATACCGACCTTCCTTTTTCGTTACTGACTGCCGCAGGACTGGTTATCTTTTTCTATTTTGTCGTGAATAGTATCTATCTCTACCTTTTCCCGGCATCAGAAATCGCTCAACGGACGCTCATCGCCGCGGATGTGATGAAATCGATCTTCGGACCCGCTGGCGAAAGGGTCATCACGATCGTTATCCTGGTTTGTATTTTCGGTGTTTTAAACACGGTGATCTTGGCTGGCGGAAGGATCCCCTACGCAGTCGCCCAGGACCACTCCATTTTTAAATGGCTCGGTACTTCGAACGCCCGTTTTCATACCCCCGACAGAGGCCTGCTCATTAACGCCCTTTGGGCGAGTGTCCTGGTAGGGTGGGGGACTTTTAACCGACTTCTTTTTCTTTCAGCCGCCGCCGTTTGGCTTTTCTTTGGAGCCGTGGGGATTTCGGTCTTCGTCATGAGACTGCGATTTCGAGAGCGAAACCGGCCTTTTTCGATGTGGGGTTATCCGTGGACCGCCCTCATTTTCAGCGGGATCGCGTTTTTGATTTTTCTAAACACGGCACTCTTTTCACCTCGAGAGACCCTGCTCGGTTTTTCGATCATGGCGCTCGGGATTCCTCTTTATGGAGTCTCGAGGTGGTTGGAACGGAAGTGAAGGGCGAATGAGATGACCACGGATGAGATCCGGCAGAAATTTCTAGATTTTTTCAGGGCACGGGGCCACAAGATTGTCAGAAGTGATTCCTTGGTTCCTCAGAATGACCCGACGCTTCTGTTTACCAGTGCGGGGATGAATCAGTTTAAGGATTATTTCCTCGGCCTCAAAAAAGACTTAAAACGGGCCGCCAGTTGTCAGAAATGTCTCCGGACAGGCGATCTAGACGAAGTCGGAAAAACACCTTATCACCACTCCTTTTTTGAGATGCTGGGCAACTTCTCTTTTGGAGACTACTTCAAGGAAGAAGCCATTCGGTGGGCGTGGGAGTTTTTGACCGTCGAACTTCGCCTTCCGCGGCAACGTTTGAGAGTGAGTGTCCATCAAGACGATGAGGAGGCTTTGAAAATTTGGCGAGACGATATCAAGGTCCGAGAGGACTGGATTTATAAAATGGGGGACAAAACCAACTTTTGGCCGTCCCATGCTCCGCAAGAAGGTCCCAATGGGCCCTGCGGTCCCTGTTCTGAGATTTATTACGACCAGACCCCTAAAGCCCCCGACCGAGGGTCTGTGGATGACGATCCGGGTCGCTTTGCCGAGATTTGGAATCTTGTCTTTACTCAGTTTGACCGACAGGAAGGAGGAAAGCTCCTCCCTTTAAAGAATAAGAATATCGATACGGGAATGGGGCTGGAGCGGCTGGCCTGTGTCCTTCAGGGTAAAAAAACCAATTTTGAAATCGATATCTTTCTGCCGCTTAATCAAGCGGTCGAAGAATGCCTGCAAACTAAAGTGTCGGAGTCTTCAAGAAAAAGTCTATACGCGGCTAGTGATCATATCCGCGCCGTGGTCTTTGCCATCGCCGATGGCGTTATCCCTTCTAATGAGGGACGAGGTTACGTCGTTCGGAAGCTGATCCGCCGAGCCCTCTGGCAAACGTACGAAGTCACTCCTCATAAAAGGGCGCTAGGAATTTTTTTGGATCGAATCGTCCCCGTAGTTATTTCTGTAATGTCTGCAGGGTATCCTGAACTCAAACAAGCGGAAAAAAATATTGTGGATACGGTCAAGGCTGAAGAGGAGCACTTTGAAGACACTCTTGCGAGGGGGAGGGGCCTTCTCCTTGAGGAACTCGAAACATTAAAACAGAAAGGCCGGGATCGGATGCCCGGGGAATTGGTCTTTAAACTTTATGACACCTACGGCCTTCCCGATGAAACGACTCGCAGTATCGCTGCGAAAAAGGGGTTCCAAATTGATCAGGAAGGATTTGATCGACTCATGAGTGAGCAACGTAAACGCGCCAAAGGAAAGAGTCCCCTCGTGGAAAGCATTTTCGTCACGAGCGAATTTGACCGCAAGCTCCACAAGCTGCCCCCCACGAAATTTTTGGGGTATGAGACTCACCAAGCCGGAGCTAAAATTCTCATGAGCCAGGTCGAGGGAGATCGAGGGGTTGTGGTCTTGGATCAAACCCCTTTTTATGCCGAAAGCGGGGGGCAGGTGGGAGACCAAGGGATGCTCGAGGGGCCTCATTTTCAGGCCCGAGTGGAGGATACCCAAAAAAAGGACAATTATTACCTCCACTCCATCCGGATCACGAAGGGAAAAGTCGAGAACGGGACAGAAATTGAAGCTAAAATTGATTCCGGCCGTCGGGATGCCGCGATGCGGAACCATACGGCCACTCACCTTCTCCACGCGGTTCTTCGTGAAGTGCTTGGAAAACAGGTTCGTCAGCTCGGGTCTCTGGTACACCCCGACCGGCTTCGCTTCGATTACTCTTTTTCACGGCCTCTCACGGAGGAGGAGCTTTTGAAGATTGAGTCGCGGGTGAACGAAGAGATTCTCAAGGATACGCCGCTCCAAAAGGAGCTGAAGGATTTCGAACAGGCGAAATCGGAAGGAGCCCTTGCTTTTTTTGGTGAAAAGTACGGGGATCGGGTTCGAGTGGTGAGCGTGCCGGGGATCAGCAAGGAATTTTGTGGGGGGACCCATTGTGAGCGGACCGGGCAAATTGGAATTTTTACTATTATTTCGGATAGTTCTATTGCCAGTGGCGTTAGAAGAATCGAGGCCTTGACAGGAACTGTTGCGCTCCAATACATTCAAACCGCTCGTTCGCAATTAAGGGCTGTTGCAGAAAAACTTCGAAGTTCTGTGAACGAAGTACCAGAACGAATTGAAAAATTGCAAGAAAGAGTTAGAACTCTAGAAAAAAGCCAATTTAGCAAACTCCCGTTTGATCCGAAACTGTTACTTAGCACGGCTCCACAAGCGGGCCCCTTCCCCGTTGTTGTTCCCGAACCCATCGGAGGGATGAGCGTAACTCAATTGCGTAATATCTATTTTGAGAGTATCCGCACCCAACAAGAAAGTGCCCTCTGGTGCTTAGGTTCTGAGTCGGGGGGGAAGGCTTATTTCATCGTGGGTGCGAGTGGTGACTTAGTGAATGATCCTTCTTTGAATATGCCGCAAATTGCTAATTACCTTGCTTCGAAAGTAGATGGAAAAGGTGGAGGCGGTAGGGCGGACTTTGCGCAAGCTGGGACTTCTAACGTTGCTGTTTTCGAAAATAACTGGGGGAGTTTTCCTCAGTTTATAAATGACTACCTAAAAAAAATACAAAATCCATAGAAACATGCAACTTGTCATTTGGGACAAACAACTCCAAAAGAGGCTTCAACGGGACTTTAGTCATAGCTTTGACACGGCTATTGCGAAGAAGGTCAACCGGATTCTCGCAGAGGTACGGACCCGGGGCGATGCCGCCCTGAGGCGTTATACCCGGGAATTTGACCGCGTCGAGTTACCCCTTAAGAAATTTCGTGTGAATGAGGGTGATATTAACCGTGCCTTCGAGAAGATCGAATTTCAGTTCGCCCCCCTTTTAAAGCAGATTACAGAGAACGCGAAGGCCTACTACGAAAAGGGGTTGAGGCGCTCGCTTCAAATACGAGGAAGGGACGGCATTCTGCTGGCCAAGAGATACTTTCCTCTTCGGCGGGTGGGGATCTACATCCCGGGAGGAACCGCCCCCCTCGTGTCGACGGTTTATATGACGGTGATTCCGGCGAAAGTTGCCGGCGTCAAGGAAATCGTCATCGCCACCCCCCCCAACCGGGACACCGGAGAAATTGATCCGCATATTTTGGTGGTAGCCAGCCTTTTGGGGGTCAATGAGATTTACCGTGTCGGAGGGGCGCAGGCCATTGGAGCTCTGGCCTTCGGTACCCGGACGATTGAAAGGGTAGAGAAGATCGTGGGGCCGGGGAATCCCTATGTGACGGAGGCTAAAAGGCAGGTGTTTGGCTTTGTGGGTATCGACATGGTGGCGGGACCGAGTGAGATTGCGATTATCGCTGATTCGGAAGCCAACGCTGATTATGTAACCTGCGACCTCCTGGCACAGAACGAACATTTCGGAGGAACCGCTTACCTTATCACCAACTCAAAGAAACTCGCAGAGGCGATTCGAAAACGGGTCGATAAAGGGATGATTATCCTCGTTCGATCGCTCGCCGAGGCCTGTCAAGTAGCCAATGAAATCGCCCCTGAACACTTAGAAATTATGACGAGGAAACCGGCTCGGCTTTTAAACCAGGTTCGGAATGCGGGGGCCGTTTTCTTGGGGCCTTACACGCCGGCGGTGGTGGGAGACTATATGGCAGGACCGAGTCATGTGCTGCCGACCGGGGGAACGGCCCGCTATTTTTCCCCTTTAAGTGCCTTGACCTTCATGAAAAGCTCCCAAATTATTTCCTATACCAAAGAGGCGCTGGAAAAGACAAGGGAGCCGGTTCGGAGGCTGACAGAGATGGAAGGAATGGTTCTTCACCGGATTTCCTTGGAAGCGCGCTTTACAGAGAAGAATGAAAATGCCGAAGGAAAGGAAACCCACGATGAGCTCGCAAAGAAAAGCTGAAGTCCGACGAACCACTCAAGAGACCGATATCCAGCTCCGATTGAATCTCGACGGACGGGGGAAGACCTCTGTCAAAACAGGCATTCCCTTCCTCGATCACATGGTGACCAGTCTTGCGAAGCACGGCCTGTTTGATTTAGAGGTGCGGGCTCGGGGGGACTTGGAGGTGGATATCCATCACACGAATGAGGACGTTGGGATTACCCTGGGACAGGCCTTCGCCAAGGCCCTCGGGGATAAGAAAGGGATCCGACGTTTCGGTTTCTTTAGTGTCCCGATGGATGAGGCCCTGGTGCGGGTCAGTCTGGATATTTCGGGCCGCCCCTCGCTCCAGACCTCGCGCGAGAAGGGGGTGCGGTTTTCTCGTCTGGAGAACTACTCTTTTCACGACGCTTGTGAATTTTTAAAGGCCTTTACGCTCCACTCAGGGATTAATATGGCGATTGAGGTCGCGAGCGGCCACGATTCCCACCACATCATTGAGGCCGTGTTTAAAGCCTCCGCGAAAGCCCTGGACATGGCGACCCGGCGGGATTCACGGATTCACGGAATCCCTTCCACCAAAGGCAGCCTTTAAGCCTCCTTGAGGTGACCTCGCGATGATCTGCGTGATCGATTACGGAATGGGGAATTTGAGGAGTGTTTCTAAAGCCCTGGAGAGTCTGGGCGCCAAAGTTGTTGTGAGTGACCGTGCGGAGGTGCTTGAGAAGGCGGAAAAGATTGTCCTTCCCGGGGTCGGTGCGTTTGGAGACGGTTCGCGGGAACTCCAAAAAAGAAAGCTCTTTGATCCTCTCCGCGAGGCCATTCTCGACGGGAAACCCTTCCTTGGAATCTGTCTGGGGTTGCAGCTCCTGTTTGAACAAAGCGAGGAAAGCCCCGGCGTTAAAGGGCTGGGGGTTTTTCAAGGAGACGTTCGGCGATTCCGAGATCCCCGCGTAAAGATTCCCCATATGGGATGGAATGAAATGAAGATTCTCGAACCGAATGCCGCGGCCTTTCAGAACATTCCCCAAAGAAGTTTTTTTTACTTCGTCCACTCGTTTTACCCCGTTCCCAAAGAGAACTCGGTGGTTTTGGGCACCTGTGAATATGGGTCGGAAGAATTCACGGCTTTTGCCGGCAGGGAGTCTCTCTGGGCTTGTCAGTTCCACCCTGAAAAAAGCCAGGACCGAGGTCTTCAAATCCTCCGTAATTTTCTCACGCTCTGAAATCTGAGCCATGGAAATTTATCCGGCGATCGATCTCTACGAAGGGAAGGTCGTCCGGTTGGAACGGGGAGATTACGAGAAACGCAAGGTCTATTCCTCCGATCCGAAGGCCATCGCGCGACGCTGGATCGGGGAGGGAGCCCGCTGGCTTCACGTGGTCGATCTCGAAGGGGCTCGATCGGGGGAGATAAAGAATTGGGAGGCGCTTAAACAAATTCTTTCCGAAAAAAAGGTTTCCGTCCAATTTGGCGGAGGGGTGAGACGCCTTGAAGATCTCGAACAGCTCCTCCCTCTCGGCGTGAAAAGAATCATTCTAGGGACCAAGGTTTTAGAGCCTCTCTTTCTCAAACAAGTCTCTCAGGCCCATGGACCGAACATTGCCCTGAGTCTTGATTTAAGAGGGGAGGCGGTCCAAGTCGAAGGGTGGTTACGAAGCGGGGGGAAGTCGGTGTTTGATCTTCTCGGCGAACTCAAAGAGGTTTCTGTGGCCTGTTTGATTATCACCGACATCGAACGGGAGGGCACCTTGACGGGAATCAATCTCCCGAAATTCCAACGGCTCCTGGAAAGGTCTCCCTTTCCCGTTATTTTTTCGGGTGGCATTACGTCCCTGGAAGATATTCGCTCTCTGGTTTCTCTCAAAGCCAAGCGGCTTGACGGAATCATTATCGGGAAGGCCCTTTATGAGGGGGCCGTGGATCTCAGGGAAGCGCTCTCTCTTGCCCAAGGAAGGAGGAATTCAGACAATGGACTGGGCTAAATTTTATTTCGATCTCACGACAACGGAACGACAATGGTCTTGGGCCATCATCGGGATCATTTATCTCCTAGGAACGATCTTCACACGGATGGCCGTCTTCCATCGGCTCGTTAAGGAGACGAAGCGGATGGATCCCCATCTCTACTCGGAAGTGAGGAACCTCTACCTGAGGAATTGTACGCCGGGCTGGATCGTGTTTTCCGTTTCTTTTTTTCTGGTGATCGGGACTTGGGTAGGGTGGAAAAGTTCTTCGATCGAAGCGGGACCTCTCGCCCTCTCTTGTCTCCTGCTTTCCCTCCTTTTCTTTGTTTCTATCATCCTGCACCTCACCGCCTATGGGGAGGCCGTCTTGACCGTTCTCGGTCAACGGATGGGAGTTGAGCGGGAATTCTAAATGTTGGCCAAGAGGATCATCCCTTGCCTGGACGTGGATCAGGGTCGAGTGGTGAAGGGGGTCCGGTTTGTCTCGCTCCGAGACGCAGGAGATCCTGTCGATTGCGCCGTCGCCTATGACCGAGCGAAGGCAGATGAGCTAGTTTTCCTCGACATTACTGCCTCCCATGAGAGTCGGCCCACCCTGCGGGAGGTCGTTCAAAGGGTGGCGGAATCGATCTCTATCCCATTTACGGTCGGGGGGGGAATCCGTAATGTCGAAGACATTCGAAACCTTCTTAAGGCGGGTTGCGACAAAGTTTCGATTAACACGGCGGCGCTTGGGGACTTTAATCTGGTGAGGGAGGCAAGTGAGCGATTGGGTGCTCAATGTATTGTGGTCGCCATCGATGCTAAAAAGTCGGCTCCGGACCAGTGGACCGTATTCACCCACGGAGGAAGACGCCCCACCTCCTGGAATGCTGTTGACTGGGCCCGGAAGGCGGAGTCGTTGGGTGCTGGAGAAATCCTTCTCACCAGTATGGACCGGGACGGTACCAAGGACGGCTATGATTTAGAACTCACCCGAAGGGTGAGCGAGGCCGTTCGCATTCCCGTGATCGCTTCGGGAGGAGCGGGCACCTTAGAACATCTCTATGAGGCCTTTTCCATAGGTAAAGCCGATGCCGTTCTCGCCGCCTCGATTTTTCACTATGGGGAATACTCAGTCACCGAAACTAAGGATTTCCTTCGCAAAAGAGGTATTCCCGTTCGAGTTTAGGTCCGCGTTGTAATCCCTGTCTGGCTTCCCGTGGTGTAACGACTTGACACAGTCACCCGATATGGCATACTGAGAATAGCCTGATTTGGAATAAATTACTTAACTTATGGAATTAAAACAGGTTATGAGATTCAATGACGAAGTTTAAATTTGATAAAAACGGTCTGATCCCCGCTATTATCCAGGATCACGACTCTGGTGAGGTTCTGATGATGGGCTATATGGATGCCCGGGCTCTCAAAAGGACCTTTAAAGAAAAACGAACGGTTTTCTATTCCCGCTCCAGAAAGAAATATTGGGTTAAGGGAGAGACTTCGGGACACACCCAAAAGGTCTTTCAGCTCCTCACGGACTGTGACCGGGATACCCTCTTGATCCAGGTGAAGCAGAAGGGGGGTGCCTGTCACCTCGGCTACCGGAGCTGCTTTGTCCATCAACTCGATCAAAAGGGAGACGCGGCCAGGATCACTCAGAAAAAGGTCTTCAAGCCCGACGCCGTTTACCATAAATGATTCAGCCTTCGTTTAAGGAGTTCAAAAAATTAGCCAGGCGGGGAAACTTAATCGCTTTGCGTCTGGAGATTGCCTCAGACCTAGAAACGCCCGTATCCGCCTTCTTGAAATTGGAAAAGGGAGAACCGTGTGCTTTCCTTCTCGAATCGGCGGAACAGGAGGAGCGGATTGGACGTTATTCGTTTCTTGGCTTCACGCCCGAAACCGTTCTCAGCGCCCAAGGTCGAAACGTTTTCCTTCGTCAAAGAGATCGCTTGGGCCGCCTCCCCGGCCAGGAGGATCTCCTGGGGGTGATGCGTAAGACTCTGACAGCCTACCGATTAGCGAACCCTGAGGGATTGCCGAGCTTTGCAGGAGGCTTTGTGGGCTTTTTGGGGTATGAGAATGTTTCTGGTTTTGAAAAGGTCAGGCTGAGAGAAAAAAATGGCCTTCAACTGGAAGACGCTGTATTTTTTTTCGTGAAAGATTTTCTTCTTTTTGATCACTTCCGAAAAACCCTCTCGCTCATTTCCCTGTGTGAGATTTCCCAGAAGGGGAAGCAAAACCTCCAGGAAAGTTATGAACGGGGGGTGCTGAAAATAAGAAAGAGTGAAGGCAAACTCCGGAAAGGACTCCCCGCCAGACCCCCAGACCGCGTTTTGAAGAAAGGGCGGGAACCCCTTCAAGCCAATCTCTCACGGGGGGACTTCACGAGACGAATTTTACGAATCAAGGAATATATCCGTGCCGGGGATTGCATTCAGGTCGTTTTTTCCCAACGTTTCAATTTGGGCCGCGTTGGGAATGATTTCGAAATCTACCGCTCGCTCCGTTCCATCAATCCTTCGCCCTACATGTTTTATTTTCGATATCGTTCCCTCCGACTGATTGGCTCAAGTCCGGAACTCTTGGTTAAGAAAATGGGCCGCTTGGCCGAAGTGCGTCCGATCGCAGGGACTCGAGGTCGGGGAGAATCCGCGGACGAAGACGCGCGCCTGGAGGAGAATTTGAAACGCTCCACCAAGGAAATGGCCGAGCACCTCATGCTGGTCGATCTGGGAAGGAATGATCTTGGAAGGGTTTGTGAATTTAAGAGCATTCGGGTGAATGATTTTGCACGGGTGGAGCGGTATTCCCATGTCATGCATCTGGTGAGTGATGTGACAGGCCGGCTGAGGTCGGGGAAAGACGCTTTCGATCTTCTCAAGGCAACCTTCCCGGCCGGTACGGTGACGGGAGCCCCGAAGATCCGTGCGATGGAAATTATCGATGAGCTCGAACCTGAGAAGAGGGGGCCCTATGCGGGGGCACTCGGTTATTTCAGTCTTACTCAGGATATGGATATGTGCCTCATGATTCGTACGATTGCGGTCATGGGAAATCATGCTTATGTTCAAGCGGGGGCTGGCGTTGTCTACGATTCTCGGCCCGAGCGGGAATACCAAGAGACGGTGAATAAAGCAGGCGCGCTTGTTCAGGCGGTCGTCGGTCTCCGGAGAGGCTAGGATTTCATGGTGCTTGTGATCGATAACTACGATTCCTTCACTTACAACTTGGTCCAATATTTGGGGGAGCTGGGAGCGGAACCTGTGGTTATCGAAACGATGAGATTACCACGGCCAGGATCCGACGACTCAAACCGAGGCAAATTGTCATCTCTCCCGGTCCGGGTACCCCGAAGGAGGCCGGAGTCTCGAAGGAAGTGATCCGAGATCTCAGCGGAAAGATCCCGATCCTCGGTGTCTGCCTGGGACATCAATGCCTTGGAGAGGCCTTTGGGGGAAAGGTGATCCGTGCCTCAAGGATTATGCATGGGAAGACCTCTCAGATTTATCATAACCGGGCGACTATTTTCCAGAAGATCCCCAATCCCTTCCTTGCCACACGCTATCACTCTTTGATTGTAGAAAAACGTTCCCTCCCTTCTTGTTTGGAAACCATCGCCTGGACCGACCGAAGGGAGATCATGGGCCTGAAACATCGAAAACACCCAACGTGGGGTGTCCAATTTCATCCCGAATCGATCATGACTCAAGAAGGAAAGAAAATCCTAAAGAATTTTCTTTTGTTGACGGGGAGGATTCGGTGAAAGCAGTAAACCTCCTTCTGGGTCAATCCTTATCCGAGCGAAAATGGGAAGAACTCTTCACGGCGATGTTCCGCGGCCAGATGAATTCATCGGAGATGAAGTCCCTTCTTATCCTTCTCAGCCGAAAGGGAGAAGAGGCACCGGAGATTTACGGCTGTGTGGCAGCCGTCGGCCGACTGGAGCCGCCCCGGCCGGTTTCCCTCCCTTTCCTCATGGATGTCTGTGGAACAGGGGGTGACGGGACCCGGACTTTTAACGTGTCGAGCGTAAGTGCGTTTGTGATCGCAGCGGGAGGGGCCTATGTGGCCAAACACGGCAACCGGGCCGTCTCTTCCCGAACCGGGAGCTCTGATTTGATGGAATCACTCGGCGTCCGGCTGGAGGCGCCCTTCGAGCGGATGCTCCGTGCCCTTCACAAGTGCCACCTTGGGTTTTTCCATGCCCCCCTCTATCACCCCAGTTTCTCCCGCGTTCAGCCCCTCAGACGGGAACTCGCCATTCGCACCCTCTTCAATCTCTTGGGGCCGCTTCTCAACCCCATAGCGATTCATTATCAGATGGTGGGCGTGGCCAATAGGGCGTGGCTTCTTCCAGTGGCTGAATGTCTGCGCAGGGTCGGCCGGAGGCGGGCGGCTGTCTTCCGGAGTCTCGATGGCCTGGATGAACTTTCAACTCGCGAGGTAAATGATATCCTTTATGTGAATGGAAAGGGGATTCAAAAGTTACGGCTCAACCCTAGAAAACTGGGTTTTTCAAGGGTGAGAAAAAACGATTATG
>CAZMFE010000028.1:0-11624 GCA_964565495.1 uncultured bacterium | reverse complement strand
GGAAGATTTTCCTGGATCATCCAGCGTTGATTGCAAGGCCCCCTTCGCGGGCCTCTTGGATCAAGCGTGCGGTATCCCTTGCAGGGGAGCTTGGCCAGGCGTTCGAGTTTTGAAAGATCGACGCCCAGATTTTCAAGGATCCAGCCAAGACGCTTTGCAGTCGCCATATCAAACTTGACGCCATAGGAGATGACACGGTCGAGATCAAGGTTGGGCTTTCGTACTTCAAAACCATGTAAAACTTCTGCGAAATCCCCGCAATACTGAGGCATAGAGAGGCCATCGAGAAGCGTCCTCTCAGGATCGGTAATATTCACCCGCGCTTCGCCCATCCAGACCTTTTCAATTCCAAAATAACGCTCCTGCTTAATCTGAACAAACTGATACATAGTTTCACCAATCTTGCGGCCTTGATTCGCCTTATTCTTTCGACTCCGAATCCGCGGGATTAATGCTCCCGTGGTTGTGAGGACAAACACCTTGCGCGGCGTCTGTTCGGTGAGCCCGTGATAGTGCAAAGCCGACCAGTGGCTGATGGCTGCCGGCTTCACAAGTGCCATCGCAATTTCAAACTCGTGAACCGGAGTTATCCCGGGAACGGAGGACGAAAGCGCATAAATTCCCTTTCGCAACCGGACAAGCCAGCCTGATCTTATCAAATGGTGGAGGGCTTGAACGAGATAGCCTTCTGACAAGCCAACCGCGGGTGCCATCTCTTGGGCCCGCTTGAAGGTGAAAATGCGATTACCTTCCTGCGCCAGCTTTCTGACGAGCTCAACACCGGAAGTCGTGTGAATTAGCTTAGTTGTAGTCATCATTAGAAAGTATACGTAAGTTATTTGTTTAAGTCAAATGATCGACCTATGAAATATAAAAATCTCGGCTCCTACACTACAAATTTCCAGCTTTGGCGGACTCGTTTATTAAACGAGTCCGCCTTCAGTCCCTTTGCCCTCCTTGTCCAAATGATCGCTCAAGAGGCCCGCGCCGAAGTCCGCGCCGCAGCCTCCGCATAATCTAAGCTTCGATTTTGTATGGCATCCAAGACGCGGCCCTCTCCTTTAATTATACGTTGCAATTTACGATTAAATAAATTAGACTTCATAATATGAATCCCGCAATTTACAGCCCTTTTCAGATTCGGGAGGTTTTTCACCTGGAGTTTCTCCGCTGGTTCACAAGGAAACTCGCGGCGGACCGCTACGTTCTTAAAGGGGGTGTTAATTTAAGGCTGTTTTTTAAGAGCATCCGTTGTTCGGAAGATATGGACATTGACCTCACGGGGGTCCGGGTCGAAAAGGTCAAAAAAACCGTCATGGAAATCCTGTCAGCCCCGGGGTTCTTGGCGGACCTCAAGTCTTTCGGGATTGAAAGGATTGTTTCGCCGGACCTTACGAAGGCCAAGCAGACAGAAACCACGCAGCGGTTTAAAATCCATCTTTTAGCCTCCGGCGGGGAAGACCTCTTTACCAAAATAGAATTCTCAAGACGCGGGGTTAAGGGATCCTCAACCGTTGAGCCGGTATCCGCCGAGATCCTGCGCGCTTATAAAATGGCGCCTTTACTGGTCCCGCATTACGATGCGGCGTCGGCCATCGGGCAAAAGATTCAAGCGTTGGCCCAAAGGACTGTTTTGCAGGCCCGCGATATCTTTGATCTGTTTGTCCTTAGTTCCCAATGCGAGGGGGCAGGCCGGGACAAGATTCCCCGGCCCGCGGCTTTAGCCGCGAAGCGGCGGGGCGGGCAAGTGAGCGCGGCGGTCCTTAAAACCGCCCATGACAATATTTTTCTGGTTGAGTATCCCCGGTTCCGGGACACGGTTGTTGCCTATCTTGGGGCTGAGGATCAAAAAGCCTATTCTTCCCCGGCCGTATGGGATGAAATCAAACTCAAGACAGCCCATTTTCTTGAAGAGTTCAAACATGAAAACAAGTAGCCGGCAGAATATCATGGTCTTTATCAAAAAGACGGGCCATCGCGTCTTTACGACCCATGAGATCGCGGCGCTCTCCGGAAAATCGGCATCTACGGTCGTTCAATCCCTGAACCGTCTGGTGCGGCAAGGTCTACTCGTAAAAATCTACCGGGGTGTATGGGCGGAGCCGGGAACCCGGGCCATTTCTCCGTTTGAAATCATTCCTTATTTATTCCCGCGCCAGCGGGTCTACGTCTCATTGATAACCGCACTTCATTTGCATGGAATTGTGGAACAGATTCCCCAAGTGATAACCCTGGTTTCTACCGCTCATACAAGCACCCTTCGCACCCAGGCAGGTATTTTCTCCGTTCATCAGATTGCCCCGGCCTTCTTTGACGGGTTTGACTGGTATAAAGGGGAAGGGCATTTTCTGATTGCGGAACCGGAAAAAGCGTTAATCGACAGTTTATACCTATCAAGCCGGAAGAAAAAGCAGTTCGGCTCCTTCCCGGAACTCGACTTCCCGGCGGAATTCAGCTTCAAAAAGGCAGCCCGTTGGGTCGAGCGCATCCCTGAGAAAAAGATACGCCTGTATGTTTTTGAGAAACTAAAAGCGCTGGAAAAATCAGTTTGACCGCCGCGATGCTTTTTGGGTTTGGGTGAAGGTAGTATCTGGTGAGAATATTCCTACAGCCGCCTCTTGGTATTTTGCGGAGGGGAGCGCGGGGGAAACCGTCCTTTTTGCTCCAGTGAGCCGCCGTTGGCTTAGTTTCTTGCTGACCTTCTCCTTAATCTTTCCCGTAGGGGGGTGTGCGAAGCGCTGGGACGCGCTTTCGACGGAAGAGAAAGCTCTTCTCCACCGCATTTTAACCCACTGGGAGCGTTGGGTGCCCGAGAAGAAAAAAGAGGGGAAAGCCCCCCTGATAACCTTTGAGGAACTTTATGCAGGGCTCGGACCCAGAGAACGAGAATTCCTGGATCGGGTCCGCGCCATCGATCCCAGGAAAAGCTTTGGGTTCTCCTCCACAAGACTTGAGGGAGGAAGCCCCGCGGAGGGGATCCGATTCAAGCTGCTGAAGGGCCAGTGGATTCGCCGGGGCACTCGGAAGGAGAAACTCGACCCCCAATACCTTCCCAAGGAGGTTTACCCGGCTTACAAAGCCATGATGAAAGCAATGAAGAAGGAGTTAGGAAAGAAACTTCTCGTCGAATCCGGCTACCGTTCCCCTGCCTACCAGCTTTACACCTTTCTCTACTATCTTCCCAAACACCGTTATTCATTGAGGGAGACCGCGGGTTGGGTGGCTCTCCCCGGTTATAGCGAGCATGGAGCCCCCGAGCGGCAGGCGGTCGATTTTATCAATGAAGAGGGGGTGAACGGCGAAGACAACGTGGAAGAATTTGAGCGATTACCCGAATATGGGTGGCTTCTGGCGCATGCCCGCGAGTTTGGTTTTGAATTATCTTATCCTCGAGGGGGCAAGGAGGTCACTTTTGAGCCTTGGCATTGGCGATATATCAGGTCGAAGAAGGGGGGATAATCCCAACGGGCGTAGAACCGGTCCCTCCTTTTGGGGATCGCTTGGGGGGAAGAATCGGCGTGATGGGGGCCTGAGCGGGTTTGGGACCCAACCCCAACGGTTTCGGGGATTCCTTCACGAGATTGAGGAGGTTCTCACTTATCTTGAGTTGAGCCTCCATGGCTGACTTGATTTTCTCAACCTCGGGGATGAGTCTCTCCCTGTCGAGACGAAGTAGATTGATCTCTTTTTGAAGCGACTCTCGAATCTCCTGGCTCCGCATCAGTTCTTTGCGGATCTCCCCAAGCGTCTTCTCGGCCCTCTCTTTTTCTTGGGCGAGTCTTGTCCTTTCGGTCTCCAGAGCGGTCTTTTCTCTCTGAAGGGACTGTTGAGCCTCTTGACTGTGCGTTAACTCTTTGCGGATCTCCTCAAGGGCCTTCTGGGTCTTGTCTTTTTCTTCGGTGAGGATTTTCAATCTTGTCTGGAGTTCTCGAAAATTTTTTTCAGATCGTTCCACCAGGTCTGAGTGAGATCGAAGGAGGCTCTCATATTTGATCTTCCACTCGTCGGTGACTGGAGGAGGTGCCGGCGGAGGAATCGGAACTTTGGGAGCGGGCGGCACAATCGGTTTTGTCGATTTCGGACTGGGCAAGGGGGGAAGCGGAGCCTGGATCTCTTCGCCTTCCAAATGGCTCACCTCTATTTTCTGGGGCCAGGCCACCCGGGGAAGGGTTCGAAAATCACTCGGATCATTGGAGATCGCGGTCCGAACCCCGGCTTTATTGAGAATGAGTTTGATCTGTTCCGCTTCTCGAGCGCTTCGATCACTAAAAAGAATAATGGGGGAGGAGCGGATAATCTTTAAGGCGTCATCTCCGGGGACGTTCAACCGTTCCGTGAGAATACGGATCAAGGCCTCTTCCACCTTTTTGTCCGGTACCCCCTTCAGGATGACTCCCCAGGACTCCTCTTCATTATTCTTCGGCCCCTTGAGGGATGAAGACCTGAGTTTTTTAAAGAAATCCATCGGCGCCCTCACTTTCTTTTTTTAAGGATACACTCGGAAGTTCTTATCCGTCAAATGATTTACATCCTTGAGATGATTCGGAGGAAAGGAGCCTGCCACACTCCGACGAGGACGATCCCTGCCATCAGCCCGAGAAGAACCAGCCTGGCGGGAAAACTTAAAGCGATGGTGGACGGGTCTTTGGCTTTTTCGAAGTAAAGGACTCGAACGACATTTAAGTAATAGTAAAGCGAGATCGCCACATTGAGGGCGCCCAAGAAAACGACCCCCACAAGCTGGCTCCTTGCCGCGGCGAGCAGGATGAAAAATTTAGCGAAAAAGCCCGCTAAAGGAGGAACCCCGGCGAGAGAGAGGAGCGCAAGGAACATTCCCGCCGCCAATAAGGGGGAGCGTTGAAAAAGCCCCTGATAGGCTTCGATGGTTCCTGGGAAGGGAGGGGCGGATCGCGCGCCCCCCCTCTCAACAATCGAGACCACCAAAAAGGCGGCGAGATTCGACACCGCATAGGCCACGAGATAATAAAGAAGCGGCCTTTGGCCCGCCTCCGGCGGAGTGGCGAATGCAATGAGAAGGAAACCGGCATGCCCGATGGAGGAGAAGCCGAGAAGGCGCTTCATATCTTTTTGAACCAAAGCCCCCAGGTTGCCATAGAAGAGGGTGAGACTTGCGAGGAGAGAAAAAAGAATCCGCCTTTCTCCCTCCAGGGGTCCTAAGGTTTCGAAGAAAATTCGCGCCAGAGCCGCAAAACCCGCCGATTTGGAAGCGACAGAGAGAAAGGCCACAACCGGGGTCGGCGCCCCCTGGTAGACATCCGGGACCCAAACCTGGAAAGGGACCGCCGCCACTTTAAAACCGAGTGCGGAGAGGACCAGCAGGATTCCCGCAAGGAAAAGCCGGGGGATTTTTTCACCGGACCGTACCAGCTCGCCCAATTTCTCGAAGGCCAGCACCCCCGTAGAGGCATAGATCAGGCTGATCCCGTAAAGGAGAAAGGCGGAAGCGAGAGAACCGAGTACAAGGTATTTGAGTCCCGCTTCGATCGAGAGCATGTCAGTTCGCGTATAGGCGGCCAGGATGTAAAGAGAAAGGGTCAAGAGCTCGAGAGAAACGAAAAAGAGGAGAAAGTCTCTTGCTGAAACAAGGAAAAACATCCCGAGAAGGGCACTCCACAAGAGGAGGTAAAACTCCACGCCCCCCTTCCCGTTCGATCCTTCCCGTTTCATCACGAGGACAGAGGCCGCGCTCGCCAGGAAGAGGAGTTTGAAGAAAAAGGAAAAGGGATCGGCGGCAAACATCCCTTGAAAGGCAGTTCCTGAGTGACGAAAGGTTCCCACAAGACCCGCTCCAACCACCCCTACCCCCAGCCCATTGAGCCGAGTCACGAAACGGTGAGAGAAAGAAGGGAGAAAGATTTCAATGAGGCCCCCTCCAGCAATGACTCCGACAATAAATATTTCAGGGAGGAGGAAAGAAAGATCGCTCAACATCTAAAAGCCTCTGAGAAGAAGGGATACGCTGGGCTGGATAATCCGGAGAAGTCCCCCGGGCCAGAATCCGAAGACGAGGAGGCTTCCCAGAAGAAGGGCAAAGGGAAAGCGTTCCACCAAGCCCTTCGGGTCTTCCACGCCTTGCCACCCCCCTGTGAGGGGTCCAAAAAAGACCTTTCGGACTGCGCGAAGGAGATAGACCGCGGTGAAAAGGATTCCTAAGACGGCCAAGACCGCCGGCCAACGGTAGGTCTTCCAGGTCCCGATAAAGATGAGGAGTTCGGAGACGAAATTACTGAACCCCGGGACCCCCGCCGAGGCCAGCGCCGTCATCGTAAAACAGAGGCTGATAAAGGGGAGTTTTTTCGCGAGCCCTCCCAAATCGGGAATCCATCGGGTATGGGTTTTTTCGTAAATGAACCCCACCAGGGCAAAAGCCGAAGCCGCCATGACGCCATGGGAAAACATGAGAAGCACCGTCCCCACCAGAGCGGTCTGGCTCCCGGAAGCGATCCCCAGGAGGACATAGCCCATATGACTGACGCTTGAGAAACCGATTAAGAACTTCAGGTCTTTTTGGTCGATCGCGGCGAAGGCGGCGTAAAGGATGTTGACGCTCGCCAAAAGGGCGATCCAGGGGAACCAAACTTGGGCTCCCTCGGGAAGAAAAGTGGAAACCAGGCGGATCATGAGGTAGGGCCCCATCTTTTTTAACACCCCTGCGTGGAGCATGCTCACGGCCGAAGGAGCGGCGGCGTAACCGATGGGAGACCAGCTGTGAAGGGGCCAAAGAGAGGCAATCACGCCAAACCCAAAGAGGAGGAAGGGAGCGATCCAACGCTGGACCTCAAAATCAATCGGGCGATGGACCAAGTCCTCGCGAAGCCGAATGAGATCAAACGTCTCGAGCCCGCTGGCCCCGTAAAGGTTCAAGATTCCCGCCAGCGCCAAGACCGCTCCCGTGGTGATGTAGACCGTGAGTTTCATCGAGGCATATTCTTTATTCTGGCTGCCCCAAATTCCAATGAGGGGATACATCGGGATGACGGACATTTCGTAGAAGAGATAAAGGAAAAAGAGGTCGAGCGAGGTGAAAACCCCATAGATACTTGCCACGAGGATCAAATAGAACATCATGTATTCTTTCACCCGCTCGCGAATCCAGAGTGAAACAAAAGCCCCGCTGGTGGAGACCAGGGCGAGGAGAAGAACGAGAGTCATCCCGATCCCATCCAGCCCCACCTGGTAGCTGATCCCCAGTGCGGGGAGCCAGTCTTTGCGAAAAACGAAGTGGTATCCAGGGTCTCCGATCGGAAAACGGAGGAAGAGGAAAATCGTCCCCGCAAAGCAGACACTCATGACTCCCAAGGTCACCTGCTGGAAAATGTCTTTTCTCTCCTCGGGAAAGAAAGCGAGGCCAAGAGCGCCCGCCAGGGGCAAAAGGGGAAGAAGGGTGAGGACTACCGACTCCATAAAAGAAGTCCGTAAGTGAGCAGGGTGACACCCAGTGAAAAAAGGAGGGCGTAGAATTGAACCCTCCCCGTCTGAAGTCCCCGGACGAGATGCCCCATCCAACGGGTCAATCGGGCGGTGCCATTGACAGTGAAGCCCACGACAACGATGCGCTCAAAAAGGTCGCAGAGGCTGGCAAAGCGGTCTTGCCCGTAACGGATCAGCGCCTCATAGAGGTCATCCATATAATACTTTCGTTCCAGGATTTTTCTGGGTGCCCAAGCGATCTCTCGGATTCGAGCCACCGCCTCGGGCCGGAAGGTATAAAGATAAAGGGCGGCGCCGAGCCCCCCGCCCCCGATTCCTAAACCCAGCAAGGCGACGAAAGAGGGAGCGTGAAATTCATGAACCAGCGGGACAAAGTTTTTCCAGGGCCCAAAGCCCCCGGCCAAAGAAAAGAAGGCGAGAAGCCAAAGGGGAGTGGTCATGGCCCAAGAAGGATCTCCGGGCGTTTTCTTTTCCTTGGGCTCTCCGAGGAAAACCCGGGCAAAGACTCGTCCCATATAGATTGCCGTGAAGAGGGTAGTGAGGAGGAGGAGGCAAAAGACGGGGAGACTTTGACGATAGGCGGTTCCCAAAATCTCCTCCTTGCTCCAGAAACCCGCTGTTGGAAAAATCCCCACGAGGGCGAGCGTTCCGACAAAAAAAGTCCATCCGGTCACAGGCATCCTGCCAAGCAGCCCGGACATCTTTGAGATGTCCTGAGTATGAAGAGCGTGGATCACGCTTCCGGCTCCAAGAAAGAGGAGGGCTTTAAAGAAAGCGTGGGTGGCGAGGTGAAACATCCCCGCTTGGGGATTGGCAAGGCCCAGGCTTGCCACCATCAACCCGAGTTGACTCAAGGTGGAGTAGGCCAGAACCCGTTTGATATCGTTCTGGACCATCGCGAGGGTTGCCGCCAAAAGAGCCGTCAAGGTCCCGATGCCCGCAATGACGGAAAGGACGAAGGGACTCGCGGAAAAAAGAAAAAAAAGCCTGGCTAAGAGGAAGACTCCGGCAGCCACCATCGTGGCGGCATGGATAAGAGCACTCACGGGCGTGGGACCTTCCATCGCATCGGGGAGCCACACGTGGAGAGGAAACTGTGCCGATTTTCCCACCACCCCGAGGAAAATAAGGAGCCCCGCAAGGGTCAAAAGCCGCAAGGCCTCTCCTCCATCCCCTGCCTGGCGGATCCCTTCGAGGAGAGTCTGGAGCCTCGTGAAATTAAAGGTCCCTTCCCCTCCCGATTCCAGCCAGCCAAAGACCAGGAGGATTCCGAGGAGAAATCCGACGTCACCCACCCGCGTTGTGAGAAAGGCCTTTTTCCCCGCCTCACTCGCTTCGGGCTTTTCGAACCAGTGGCCAATCAAGAGGTAGGAACTCAAGCCCACGAGTTCCCAGAAGATGAAGATTTCTACGAGATTATTCGCCAGGACAATCCCAAGCATCGAAAAAGCAAAAAGGGAAAGGCAGGCGAAATAACGCGGGTAACCCTTGTCACCCGCCATGTATTCTTGGGAGTATAAGAAGATCAGACTCCCTACCCCGGTGACCATGAGGAGCATGAGGAGAGAGAGGCCGTCCAGAAGGATGCCAAATTCGATGGTGACGGTAGGAAGGGCCACCCAACGGATCGAGGACTCGATCGTTTGCTCGGGAATGCCCCCTTGGAGGAAAAGGATTCCGGAGAGGGCAAAGACAAGAAACATCGCCCCGGTCGCAATCCAACCGGCCAGACGAGGCCGATTCAGGAGAAAAAAGAGGATCAAAACGGCCGCGAAGAACGGAATCCAAAGAATAAGCCACGTGAGCGAAATCACCATTTTAGCCTTTGAGTAATTCGATTTCTTTGGTGTCGACGGAGTTCGCATTTCGAAAGAGAAGGATGGCGAGAGCCAGACCGACCGTGACTTCCGCCGCCGCAATGGTCATTCCAAAAAAGGCAAAGACCTGTCCCGTCAGATCTCCCCACCGTGCACTCCCTGCAATCAAAGAAAGATTCGCGCTGTTGAGAAGGATTTCGATTGAAAGGAGGATGAGGAGAAGATTTCTCCGGAGGAAAAGTCCCGCCAGCCCAAGGGCAAAAAGAATCGCACTCAAGACAAAATAGGGTCCGAGAGGCATCAAATTCTCTCTGGGGATTCGGGCTCCTCAAAAAGCGTTCGCGAGGAAGCGAGGGCCACGGCGGCAAACACCCCGATCAAAAGAAGAAAAGAGATCAATTCGAAAGGGAGGAGGTAGCGGGTAAAAAGAAACTTTCCGAAGGATTCGGGAGATCCGGGTACCGGCTGAAGAGGCTCCCGAGTCAGCGGAGAGAAAAGGTAAAGGAGGAGAATTAGGAAGGCGCTTGGGACAAAAAAGGCGAGTCCCAAAAAGCCTTTCCTCGCGTTCTCTCCCAGTCTTGATTCCCGGGCTCCGATCCCGAGGAGCATAATGACGAAAAGGAAAAGGACCAGGACCGCCCCCGCGTAAACCACGATATGGACCATTGCCACGAAAGGGGCTTGGAGCAAAAAGAAGAGCACCGCCAGGGAAAACATCGTGAGGACGAGCGCCAGGAGCGCGCGGACCGGTTTACGGAGGAAGACGACCCCCCCAGCGCCAAGAATGGCCAAGAAGGCAAAGGGGTAAAAAAGGAAAGCCTCCATTTAAAACAATTGAGATTTGACCGACGGGGTGAGGAAGAAGGCTTCATTCTTCGACACTTGGAAAAAACCAGGGCCGACCTCGAAGGGTCGCGTCTGGCCGGAGGGAAGGCGGACCTCCAGTCGTCCTCCCGGCGAGGAGGTGACGTAGGAAGTGTGATTGGCAAGCACTCCAACGAACCCATCCTCCGCAGGCACAAGCGCATGCACCACCTCTCCCGAAAAGGACCTCCCCCGCGGCGTTAAAACTTCAAGTTGATACGTTTTCAATATCTCTTCCTGACAAAGGGGAAGATTTCTTCCCCCTCCGCTGGCCTCACTTCAAGAAATCTACGGGATTCCGTGGATGGGGCCCACCCGGTCCTGCATTTGGAACGCTTGGCCGGGTTTTCCCATCCCCGGAATCCCAAGATTTCTAGAACCTTCTCGGCCCTGATTGCGTCGGTGGGAAGAAATCTTCTCCCTTTAATCAGAATTTCTCCAGCCTTGAGGCGCGAATCGCGGAGGCTTTGTGGAGAACTTGCCTGGATCGGGCGAAGGAAACCGACGGCCCCGTCCGGGGAACGGCGGAGGTGCTCCTCGCCCGAGACAGGCTTAGTCTCTCCCAAAGCCGGAGCGCTTGAACGCCGAGAGGCTGGGAGAAATTCTCGGAGAAAAATCACGGCTTCACGCCGAGTTTTTCGGCTTCTTCGAGAACCTCTTCCACCGTGCCCTGCAGGTAGAACGCCTGCTCCGGAATCGAGTCGAGCTCGCCCGAGATGACCCGTTTGAAGCTTCGGATGGTGTCTTTCAGTCTGACATATTTTCCCTTTCGGCCCGTAAAGGCTTCGGCCACCGAGAAGGGCTGCGAGAGGAACTTTTCAATCTTCCGAGCCCGCATGACGGTGAGCCGGTCTTCCGGGGAAAGTTCATTGATTCCAAGAATGGCGATGATGTCCCGGAGGTCTCGGTAACGTTGAAGAATCCGTTGGACCTCGCGCGCCACCCCGTAATGCTCTTCACCGACGACCCGCGGGTCGAGCATCCGGGAGGTTGAGGCCAGCGGATCCACGGCAGGGTAGATCCCCAGCTCCGCGATTTGACGCGAGAGGACTGTTACGCCGTCAAGGTGAGCAAAGGTGGTGGCAGGGGCAGGGTCTGTGAGGTCATCCGCCGGGACATAGATGGCCTGGACCGAGGTGATGGATCCATTTTTTGTCGACGCGATCCGCTCCTGAAGCTCGGCCATTTCGGTCGCGAGGTTGGGTTGATAGCCGACGGCCGAGGGCATCCGGCCGAGAAGGGCCGAAACCTCAGAGCCGGCCTGGACAAAGCGGAAGATATTGTCAATAAAAAGGAGGACGTCTTGATGCATTTCATCGCGGAAATATTCCGCCAGGGTGAGGGCGGAGAGACCGACCCGGAGCCGGGCTCCGGGAGGCTCATTCATCTGTCCAAAGACAAGCGCCGTCTTTTTGACGACTCCCGATTCATTCAATTCGAGCCAAAGGTCGTTCCCCTCCCGCGTCCTTTCCCCCACCCCCCCAAAGACAG
>CAZMFE010000027.1:0-12044 GCA_964565495.1 uncultured bacterium | reverse complement strand
GAGCGCAATCATTTTTTCCGAGGGATTCAATCCAAATTCGCTGCGAAGTTCCGGACGTGACTTGGAAGATTTCACTTGGTCGAGAAGAGGATGCCCAACAAAGGTACAGGGAATTTTTTCGTTTCGGTAAATTTCTTCCTCGAAAGGGAGAATCACGACCATATGATTCACGACTTTTCGAATCGTATGGATCCGCCGCCAACCCCAGGCCCAAATTTGAGGGGAGATGTAATAGACGACGGGAACCCGCCTGAGGATTTTCTTAGCAAAGCGTAGATTAAAGGCGGGGGAATCGATTAAAATCAAGAGGTCCGGTTTCCATTCTCGGACACGAGCCAATGCCCGGTAAAAGATTTGTCGAAACTGGAAATATTTTCTGAGAACGTCTCCCAGGCCGAGGACGGAGATCCGGGTCATGTCGTGAAGGAGCCTCACTCCCGCCTCCGCCATCTCACCCCCCCCTAAACCGACAAAGTCGACGGTAGGATCGATTTTTTTGATTGAGCGGACCAGTTGTCCCCCGTGCTTGTCACCAGAAGCTTCGCAAGCAACGATAAATATTCGACGTACCATTTCCAAAGGTGCCGGGTTCAGCTTAACCTGGCACCTGCGGAAATGGTACCAAGGTTTTTTTGGATCGCCTCGATGATTTCGAGGGCAAAGGCAAGGGCGTTTCGGGCGGCTTCATCGGGTCGCCCGAGCGATTGTCCCGTGAGAATTCCATTCAGGAAGAATTGGAGTTCCTCGCGGAGGGGTTCGGATTTCTGGATATCGATTTTCTCCTGGGTGATTTGGAAGGCCCCTTTACGGAAGATCTGTCCGCTTTGGGCCTCATAATCCAGGGAAATGTAAGCGTCTTCCTGAAAGATTCGGATCTTTCGCTGGCGCTCCGGCGTGAGTCGCGAGGCGGTCAGATCCGCCACCGTGCCATTTTTGAATCTCACGCGCACATTGGCGATATCCTCGAAAGGAGTCAGCACGGGGATTCCGATGGCATCGAAGCTTTGGATCTGGGATTTCACCAGTCCGAGAACAATGTCAATATCGTGAATCATCATGTCGAGGACGACGCCGCAATCTTGAATTCGGGGGGTGAAAGGACTCAGGCGGTGAATTTCGATAAAGCCGATCTTCGTGGCGACGATTTCTTCAACCCTTCGGAAGCCCGGATTATGACGTTCGATATGCCCCACCTGGAGGGCCAAATTCTTCTCCCGGGCGAGGCGAATGAGCTCATCCGCTTCTTCCAGCCGGAGGGTAAAAGGTTTTTCCACGAGGGTGTGGATTCCGGCCTCTAAACACTCACGGGCAATTGCGCCGTGGGTGGAGGTCGGGGTCGCGATCGTCACCGCATCCACCTTGCCAAAAAGGGCATGGAAGTCCTCAAAAAAAGGGACTCTCAAGGGGTGAGCCCTTTCCTTCTTGGCAGGGTCAATATCACAAACCCCGACGAGCTCTGTCTGGGGGAGGGAGGAGAGGATACGGGCATGCTCTTTTCCGACATGCCCAATGCCGACAACACCCACTTTAATAGCGTTACTCATGGACTTACAGAATCTAGCAATCGGCTTGAGGGGTGTCAAATAGTATGTTAGACTCCCCTCCTTCCCATGGGTACCTACCGTCGGCTCTTAGCCTATGTTTGGCCTTATCGGGGGAGGCTGGTTCTCGCCTCCCTCTGTATGCTGGGGGTGTCCTTATCGAATGCCCTGATTTCGGCCACCGTTTACATCACCCTGAACGGCCTTCAGAATCGGACTCGAGTCATTATTGATAATATCCCCCACGCCTCTTTTTTACCGCGCTTTGAGTTTGCAGCCCATTGGATTCCGGTCATCATCGTGGCCGTCTTTGGCCTCCACAGCGTTTTTGATTATCTTTCCAAGTATCAGATGGCGAGCGTCGGGATTCGGGGGATTCGTCAGATTCGTGACGATCTTTACTCTCACCTCGTGAGACTGGATATGGATTTTTACGCCCGGGGTCGGACCGGGGATATGATCAGCCGAATCTTGAACGATGTGGGAAGCATCCAGGCGGGAATTACGGATGTCTTTATCGATCTGATTCAACAGCCGATGACGATTCTTCTGAATCTCCCCATGGTTTTCCTTTGGGGGGGACCCTACGCGTTCTTTGCCATTTTAGTTTTTCCGCTGGCCATCGTTCCGATCATTTACCTGGGCCGCCGCCTTCGGCGGATCACCCAGCGGATGCAGGAGCGGTCCAGTGACATTATGTCGGCGATGGGGGAAACACTTTCGGGGATCCATGTGGTGAAGGCCTTCAGTCAGGAAGATTATGAGATTCGCCGGTTTGGAGAAATTAATCGCAGCGTCTTTGACTTTTTCAAAAAGTCTGTGAAAACAACGACGATCCAGCGGCCTCTCATCGAAGTCATGGGGGCCGTCGGGACCGCTCTGGCCGTTTGGTTTGCCCTTCAACATTTGCCCGCCGATCGATTCGGCGCCTTTGTGGGAGCGCTTTTTATTTTTTATGAGCCCTTGAAGAAAATCAGCAAGGTGAATAGCACCGTCCAACAGTCCGTCGCCTCCGGGAACCGGATTTTTGAGATTTTGGACACTTCGCCGATGATTGTCGAGGATCCTGACGGCGTTCGGATCGACCACGAGCTCACCCACGTCCGTTACGAACATGTCTTCTTTGAATATGAACCCGGGAAGCCCGTGCTTTCGGATGTCCATTTTCAGGTGGACCGGGGGGAAGTCTTGGCGGTTATGGGACCAAGCGGGGCCGGCAAAACGACTTTGGTCAATCTTTTGCTCCGGTTCTACGATCCGGCTCAAGGGGCGGTGAAAATCGACGGGATCGATCTTCGCGAAATCAATCTGCGTTCCCTTCGAAACCAGATCGGGGTGGTCTCTCAGGAAACCGTCCTCTTTAATGCCTCTGTGGCTGAGAATATCGCCTACGGAAGGCCCCCCGCGAACGAAGAAGAGATCCGTCGTGCGGCCGAGGCGGCTTATGCCGACGGTTTCATTCAGGCTTTGCCCCAAGGCTATGAGACGGTGATCGGTGAGCGGGGGGTGAAACTCTCCGGGGGCCAGCGCCAGCGTCTTGCGATTGCGCGGGCGATCCTCAGGAATCCTCCCATTCTGATTCTTGACGAAGCCACTTCGCATCTCGATACCGAAAGTGAGCGGGAGGTTCAGCGGGCGCTTGAGAATTTAATGGAGGGGCGTACCGTTTTTGTGATCGCTCACCGATTGTCGACCATCCAGCGGGCGACCAAGATCTTGGTGCTGGACGAGGGACGAATCGTTCAGATGGGAACCAACGAGTCTCTTCTCAGGGAAGGGGGCGTCTATAAACGCCTCTACGACCTGCAGTTCAACCTCTGAAAAGCAGAAGTCAGAAGACAAAGGACAGAAAACAGAGAAAGGGAAATAAAATCAATCACGTGCTGAGGCCACAATTTTTTTCTGACTTCTGTCTTCTGAACTCTGTTTTCTGTTCGCTTTAAGTACCTGGCAGGGAAATCTTGATCTTCGTGACTTCATCAGAACCTTTTTGGGGTTCTTCGACCTGATAAGATTCTAATTCCGAGGTCCCGAGCGTCGCCACCCGGTAGGCCCCCTTCACGGCGTGATCGAGTGACTTTTCGATCCCTCGATTGACTCCTTCCACAACGGAAACAATCGGGGGTTTCTTGGGAATTTCTTCGACGGTTTCTTTCACGAGGTCTTTGGGGGCGTCATAAGCAACCTTTTTCACCCCGCTTGCAAAATGTTGGACCGGCGGAGATTGAGCCGTCGCTTTCGCCTCGGCATTTTCCTCCTGAGGTTTCAAGGTTTCCTCACGAGCGAAAAGGGAAGGGATTGAAGCGACTAAGAGACAAGCGAGAAGGAAGACAGTTTTTTGCATGATTGCCTCCAACTTCATACCAAGTATAGCGATTTTCTCCGTAAATTGCTAGGTTCACTCGCCTTATGATATACTACCGATTCGTTTTAAATCATAACTCGAATTGAGAGAATAAGTTAATGAAAACTCTATCCGTGGCTCTTCTCGGATGCGGTCAGGTGGGCGCAGGCGTCTACTCCCTTCTCAAGCGGAAAGGGAGGGCGCTCGCCCGCGAGAGCGGGGTTTTATTTCACATTGTGGGAGTTGCCGTCCGCCATCCTCGAAAGATCCGAGCCGTTCCAATCCCAAGTTCTCTGTTAACGTCCCGGGCCGATTCGTTGGTTCGAGATCCGCGGGTGGACGTGGTGGTGGAGCTCATCGGAGGAACTCAGACGGCGAGGCGGCTTGTGATTGAGGCGCTCGCGAATGGGAAAGACGTCGTCACCGCCAATAAGGCCCTTTTGGCAGAACATGGCGATGAGATTTTCGAAGTCGCAAGCAAGAATGGAAAACAGGTCCTTTTTGAAGCGAGTGTCGGAGGAGGGATTCCGATCATCAAGACCTTGAGCGAGGGGCTCGTGGCCAACCGGATCGATTCGATCTATTCGATTATCAATGGGACTTCGAATTATATCCTGAGCGAAATGTCAGAGCGGAAACTCGATTTCAAGGAGGCGCTTCGCCTGGCCCAAGAGAAAGGATACGCGGAGGCGAACCCCACCCTCGATATTGAAGGGGTCGATTCCGCCCATAAGCTGGCGATCCTCGTTCGCCTCGCGTTTGGGGGACGGGTCTCCTTTCGAGAGGTCTATTCGGAGGGGATTTCAAGAATTCGAAACGAAGACATCGCCTTTGCGGAAGAGATGGGTTATCGGATCAAACTCCTGGCCATTGCCAAACGGGATCCTGACGGGATCGAAGCCCGGGTTCAGCCGACCCTCCTTCCCCAAAACCACATTTTGGCGAATGTCTCCGGCTCCTTTAACGCCATCCTTCTGGGAGGAGACGAGGTCGGAGAGATCTTGCTTTACGGATTGGGGGCGGGTCCTGGGCCGACGGCCAGTGCGGTAGTGAGTGACCTTGTCGATCTGGCGCAGGGCCGCGGAAGTCGAAACCTTTCCAGCGGTTCGACGAATTCACCCAAGCCTTTGAAGATTAAGAGTATCTCTTCCCTTCTTTCTCGTTATTATCTTCGCTTCCATGTGATTGATAAGCCGGGCGTCTTGTCGAAACTTTCGAGTCTCTTGGGCCGGCACCGTATCAGTATCTCGGATGTGATCCAGAAGGAGAGGAGAGCCGGAAGTGTCGTCCCCCTCATCCTCTTGACCCACGATGCGCCCGAGCGGGAACTTCGAATGGCGATTCGCGAAATTGATCGCCTCCCCGCGGTTCAGGGAAAAAGCCAAGTCATCCGCATTGAGGCCGAACCCAAATGACGATTAAAAAAGTTCCGGTCAAAAAAATCGGGGTGATCGAGAGATACCAGGAATTTCTTCCGGTGACGGAGGAGACCCCCATTATTTCCTTAAACGAGGGGAATACGCCGTTGATCCTTGCGGAAACTCTTCCCAAGGAGTTGGGCCTCAAGCACGTGAAGATCTATTTCAAGTTTGAAGGCTTGAATCCGACCGGCTCCTTTAAGGATCGGGGAATGACTCTCGCCATCTCCAAAGCCCTTGAGGAGGGATCGAGGGCGGTGATGTGTGCCTCAACCGGAAACACTTCGGCCTCAGCGGCCGCTTTTGCATCTCGCTGCGGACTCAAATGTTTCGTGCTGGTCCCGGAGGGGAATATCGCCAAGGGCAAGCTTTTGCAGGCCTATCGTTACGGGGCCACGGTGATTATGGTGAAAGGGAATTTCGACGACGCCCTTGGGCTTGTGAAGGAGATTACACAGTCACATCCTATTACGCTCGTGAATTCGCTGAACCCTTACCGGATCGAAGGGCAGAAGACAGCCGCTTTTGAGATCTGTGACGATCTGGGATCGGCCCCGGCTTTCCACGCGATCCCCGTGGGGAATGCCGGAAACATTACCGCCTACTGGAAAGGATACAAGGAGTACCGGGCGGCCGGCCGCTCAGAGTCCCTTCCCAAAATGCTTGGTTTTCAAGCTGAGGGCGCAGCGCCCATTGTGAAGGGCCACCCCATCGAAAAACCGGAGACGATTGCGACCGCTATCCGGATTGGAAATCCTGCGAGCTGGAAGGGAGCCGTCGAAGCGCGGGAGGAGTCAGGAGGCCTGATCGATTCGGTGACCGACCAGGAGATCTCCTGGGCCTACCGGTTCATTGCGGAAAAGGAGGGAGTCTTTGCCGAACCGGCTTCTGCGGCCGCGGTGGCCGGAGTTCGTAAGCTGGCCGGGAAGGGATATTTTAAAGATGTCGAAGGAACCGAGATCGTCTGTACCCTCACCGGTTCCGGACTGAAAGATCCCGATTTCGCCCTGAGCTTTGACGACCGGCCCCAGCGCGTTGAGCCTCGTTTGGAAGCCGTCATGAAAATCATCTCACTATGAAATATTTAATGATCGTTCTCAACGCCACCTCCGATCACCCGATGGAGGAACTGGAGGGGAAAACGCCTCTTGAGGCGAGCAAGCTCCCGAACCTGACCTTTTTCGCCAAGCTTGGAAAAGTGGGACAGGCGAGGCCGTTTGAGGACGGTTTCGAGACCTCGCCCGAGGCCGCCTTTCTCGCCACGTTGGGCTACGACCCCAAGCAGTGTTACCGGGGCCCCGGCCCTCTCGAAGCGGCGAACCTCGAGGTGAAGATGGAGCCGAATGAAGTGGCCTTTCGGATGAATTTCATCACGGAATTTAACGGGACGCTCGCGGATCCCACGGCGGGAAATGTTTCAACCAAAGAGGCCCGGGCCCTCATCACCTATTTGAATAAGAAGCTCGCCAGCGACTTTGTTCGTTTTTTTGCGGGGAATCATTACCGGCACATCGCCGTCTTGAAAGACTCTCAAGGGTTCGCTGGCCTTTCGGCCCGGACATTTCCGGCCGAAGAGGTGGTCGGGAAACCGATTAAGGCCTGCCTCCCGAGGGGGCCGGGCGAGGAGCTCTTGAAAAAATTAATGTACGATGCACGGCTCCTTCTCCAAGATCACGAGATCAACCAAGTGAGGATCGATCTCGCGGAGAACCCGGCCAATATGATTTGGCTCTCGGGTCAAGGGACGACCCCTCTTTTGGAGAAGTTTAGTGACCGGTTTAATCTTTCGGGGGCTCTGGTGGCGGGAATCGAATACGCCAAGGGGCTCGGGCGCCTCGCGGGCCTCACTGTCCTGGAGGTCTCAGGGGCCACCGGTAATCTCGAGACGAGCTTTGAGAAAAAAGGCAAAGCCCTCCTCGAGGCCCTCGAGGAAAAAGATTTTGTTTGTGTCCACGTCCGGGCCTGTGAGGAGGCTTCACGGGCGGGGGACCTCAAGGCGAAAATCACCGCCTTGGAGGCCATTGACTTTTTCATTTTATCGAAGGTGCGTGAATATTATGAAGCCAATCGCGAGACTCGGGTGCTCGTGACCGGGACCCAGACCTTCCCCACCCAATTGCGCCGGCCGGTTCGCGACTCGGTTCCCTTTATCTTGGCCGGTAAGAATGTGACAGCGGATGAATTTGACCGGATGACCGAACAGATTGCAAAAAGCTCTCATTTTCGAATCGACAAGCGGACCGAGTTGATTCATTTACTCCTTTCACGGAAAGAGGCCCTATGAGTCTCATTGTTCAAAAATATGGCGGCTCTTCGGTGGCCGACGTCGCCCGGCTCAAACGCGTCGCCCGGGGAATTATCGCCAAAAAAAGACAGGGCCATCGACTCGTTGTCGTCGTTTCGGCCTTGGGGAATACGACCGATGAGCTTTTGGAACTCGCCAAGAAGATTACCAGGGAACCCAGCGAGCGGGAACTCGACATGCTTCTTGCGACCGGAGAACAGGTTTCCGTGGCGCTCCTTGCGATGGCAATCCACCACGAGGGAGAAAAGGCCGTTTCTTTTACCGGGCCTCAGGTGGGGATCATCACCGATCCTTTTCATACCCAGGCCCGGATTCTAAACATCAATACCGGCCGGATCCGCGATGCCCTCCGGAAAGGGAACATTGTGATTGTCGCAGGCTTCCAGGGAAAGACCGAGGGGGATGAAATCACCACGCTGGGCCGGGGCGGATCCGATTTGACCGCCGTTGCGCTCGCCAAGGCGCTGGGAGCGAAACGGTGTGAAATTTACACCGATGTCGATGGGATTTACACCGCGGATCCCAAGATTTGTCGGGATGCGAGGAAGCTCGATGTCGTGAGCTACGATGAAATCCTGGAACTGGCCTCTTTGGGGGCTCAGGTGATGCATTCGCGTTCGATTGAAGTGGGAAAGAAATTTGATGTGCCGATGGTGGTTCGAAATTCCAATTTTAATGGCCGGGGGACTTTGATCACGAAGGAGAATCGAAAGATGGAAGAGGTCGTGGTGAGTGGTGTAGCGTTAAATGAGAACGAGGCGAAGGTGACTATTTTTAAAGTGCCGGATCGGCCGGGGGTGGCCGCGAAGATTTTTAAAAGAATCGCGGACGCCAACATCAATGTGGATATGATCATTCAAAACAAAACCGAAACCCAAACCACCGACATCTCTTTTACGGTGGCGAAGAACGATTTGGCCCGCTCGCTTCGCGGGGTGCGCGAGGCGGCCGCGGCGGTTGGAGCCCCCCATGTGAGCTGCGATGAAAACATCGCCAAGGTGAGCGTCGTGGGGGTCGGGATGCGGTCTCATTCGGGCGTGGCTTCCAAAATGTTCGGCGCGCTCGCCAAGCGGAAGATCAATATCGAAATGATTTCGACCTCGGAGATTAAAATTTCGTGCGTGGTGGACGGGAAACGCGCCAAAGACGCCGTCCGTGCCATTCATAAGGAGTTCGGATTAGGAAAAAGGTAGTCATTGCGGAGGATGACGATGATTCTACTCTACGACACGACCCTGCGGGATGGGGCTCAGGGCGAAGGAATGAGCCTTTCCCCGCAGGACAAAATTTTGATTGCCAAGCGGCTCGACGAGTTCGGCATCCACTATATCGAAGGAGGATGGCCCGGCTCGAATCCCAAGGACAAGGCCTTCTTCAAAGAGATTCGGGCGGCGGGGATCGGGAGAGCCAAAATCGTCGCCTTCGGTTCCACCCGCCGCGCCGACAAGAAAGTCGAGGAAGATCCCAATGTGAAAGCACTCCTTGAGGCCGGAACAAAAGTCGTCACGATTTTCGGCAAGGGCTGGGATTTTCAGGTGAAAGAGGTCTTCAAGATCACCCCTGAGGAAAATCTGAAGATGATCCGCGAAACCGTTTCTTATTTAAAGGCGAAGGGCCTTGAAGTGATTTACGACGCGGAACATTTCTTCGACGGTTTCAAGGCGAATCCCGAGTATGCCTTAAAGACCCTTGAGGAGGCCGCGAAGGCGGGTGCGGATAACCTCACCCTTTGCGATACCAACGGCGGATCCCTCCCGACGGAGATCAAGGCCGCTGTGGCGGAGGTGAAAAAAGGGGTTAAAGCGCCGCTTGGTATTCACTGTCACAACGATTGCAATTTAGCGGTCGCCAATTCCGTAGCAGCCGTGGAGGAAGGATGCGTCCTGATGCAGGGGACGATCAATGGATACGGCGAGCGCGCGGGCAACGCCAATCTCACCAGCATCATCCCGATCCTTCAACTGAAGATGAAGAAGCGCTGTCTTCCGGATGAAAAACTTAAGGAACTCACCGAGATGAGCCATTACGTCGCCGAGATCTGCAACATGCCGATCGAAGCGAACCAGCCCTTCACGGGCCGCTCCGCCTTCGCCCACAAGGGGGGTGTTCACATCGATGCGATGGCCAAAAACGCCCAGACCTACGAACACATCGATCCTGAGAAAGTCGGCAACCGCCGCCGATTTCTTTCTTCCGAATTGGGGGGACGGACAACCCTTCTCCTCAAGGCGAAAGAGTTGAACATCGATCTCAAGAAAGATTCACCCGAGACACAGCGGATCCTCGAAGAGGTGCAGAAATTGGAGAATGAGGGTTACCAATTCGAGGCCGCGGAGGCAAGTTTTCAACTTTTGATCCAGCGTCTTTTGGGCCGCCTCCCGAAGAACCCGTTCTTCAAGGTCGAGAAGGCGGAAGTCCCCAACGAAAAAATCGGGGACAATTCCTCGCGGGCGGAGGCGACCGTGAAAGTGCGTGTCCCAGGGGCCGGGGAGGTTGTGGAAGGCAAAGAGGAAAAGGGGGACGGCCCTGTCGACGCCCTCTACAAGGCCCTCCGCAAGGCCTTGGTCAAATTTTATCCGGTGATCAATCGGATCCACCTCACCGATTACAAGGTCCGTGTCGTCGATTCCCAGGCAGGGACCGCGGCCAAGGTCCGTGTCTTCATCACCTTTCAGGATGAACAGGGTCAGGACTGGACGACCGTCGGAGTCGACAAAAATATCATCGAAGCTTCCTGGAAGGCCTTGATCGAAGCCATCGAATACAAACTCACCCTCGTGTGACCGAACTTTCGCCGCGACATCAACCTACGGAAGTTGAGGCCCGCTGGTATTCCTTCTGGGAATCCGAGAAACTTTTCACGCCCAAAATCGATCCCAAGAAAAAGCCTTATGTGATTGTGATCCCTCCCCCCAATGTGACCGGAATCCTTCATATGGGTCACGCCCTCAATAATACGATTCAAGATATCCTTGTTCGTTGGCACCGGATGAAGGGTGAGCCCACGCTTTGGGTTCCAGGCACAGACCATGCAGGGATTGCCACGCAGAATGTGGTGGAGAAAAAACTCGCCAAAGAAGGAAAGACGCGCCATGCGCTCGGCCGGGAGAAATTCCTCGAGGAGGTTTGGAAATGGAAGGAGGAGCACGGTAGCACGATCACGCGCCAGCTCCGCCGCCTCGGTGCCTCCTGCGACTGGTCGCGCGAGTGCTTCACGATGGACAAGGAGCGTTCGCGTGCCGTCGGCGAAGCCTTCACTCACCTTTACCAAAAAGGGCTCATCTATCAGGGGCATTACATCATCAATTGGTGCCCCCGCTGCCAGACCGCGCTTTCGGATGAGGAGGCGCCTTACACCGAGACCGAAGGGAAGCTTTACTATTATTATTATCTCGTCAAGGATTCCAAAACAGGCAAACTCACCAAGGAAGGCGCCCCTTTAATTGCCACCACCCGGCCTGAGACGATGCTTGGGGACACGGCCGTGGCGGTTAATCCTAAGGACCCCCGCTACAAGGACCTCGATCAAAAGGAAATTTACCTGCCGCTTCAAAATCGGCCGCTCAAGGTCATCAAAGACGATTTTGTCGATCCCGAGTTTGGGACTGGCGTCGTGAAAGTCACCCCCGCCCACGACCCCAATGACTTTGAAATGGGACTCCGCCATAAACTCGAACAGAGAAATATTCTTCATCCGGATGCAAGGATCAATGAAAACGGGAAGCCTTACGAAGGCCTCGACCGCTTTGAGGCGCGCAAGCGCATCATTGAGGATTTGAAAAAGGAAGGGCTTTTCGAGAAAGAAGTCCCGCACCGTCACGCCGTCCCGCATTGTTACCGCTGCCACACGGTGGTAGAGCCTTACCTTTCGAAGCAGTGGTTTGTGAAAATGAAACCACTCGCGGAGAAAGCCCTGAAGACCCACCGCGAAGGCAAAGTAAAAATCACGCCTGAACGATGGAACAAAGTTTACACGAACTGGCTCGAGAATATCCGCGACTGGTGCATCTCGCGCCAGATTTGGTGGGGCCATCCGATCCCCATCAAAGGAGATCCCGATGTTCTGGATACGTGGTTTTCCTCCTGGCTTTGGCCTTTTTCAACCCTGGGGTGGCCAGATAAGACCAAAGACCTCCAATATTTTTATCCCACTTCGGATTTGGTGACGGCCCCTGAAATTTTGTTTTTCTGGGTGGCCCGTATGATCATGGCGGGTTTGGAATTCATGGGAGAAGTTCCTTTCCGGAATGTCCTGATTCACGGCACGGTGCGTGCCCAGACGGGCCTCAAAATGTCGAAGTCGCTCGGGAACGCGATCGATCCTCTGGAGGTGATTGATGAGATCGGCGCGGATGCTTTACGGCAGAGTTTGATTATGCTTGCCGCTCAGGATGTTTATCTTTCGCGCGAAAAATTCGAGGTCGGCCGCAATTTCA
>CAZMFE010000026.1:0-12058 GCA_964565495.1 uncultured bacterium | reverse complement strand
GGCGGAAGCCCGGTCCTCGACCGGGCGGCGGCGTACTCTGAGCGCCGTTAAGAAACCGCCCGCTTTCCCTTTGTGAGGAAGCCAAATTGGGGCGGTTGGAAATTGTCGCTCTCCCGCTCTGCCTTTCACTATAGTTGGCCCCGGTTGTCTAGACCGTTTTTTGTGTCGGTTTTAGATAGAGTTTTCATGCCACCGGGTTGGGGTTCTGGGCCACCTCCAGCCCCGAGTACACGAGCCACGGGGTTTTGTAATCAAGCGATTGATGGTGCCGCTGCAGGTTGTAAAAATCGAGGTATTCTTTGAGCCCCGCCTCGGCGTCTGGAATCGTCTCGTAGCCTTGGATGCCCCGGATAGGGCTTTGAGGTGTTTTTCTTGGGGAAGATGGCCTCAAGGCCCATCAAGCGCATCAGGCGGCCCGCGTGTTTGCGGCCCACAAAAGACCCCCGGCTTTTAAGCTCCCGCGACATTCTGCGCGCCCCATAGAACGGCCACTTCGTGTAAATCTCGTCGATCAGATTCATCACCGCCTGATCTTCGGGACTGACCGGCGCCGGTTCATAATAAAAGCCGGAGCGGCTGCAGAACAAAAGCTCGCACTGCCGCCTGACACTCACAGGAGTTGATTCCTCACGCTCGATCAAATCTCGCCTCTCTTCCAGACTCAAATGTTTAATTTTTTTTTGAGCCAGTCGTTTTCCACCTGGATCCGGCCCACGTTTTTGTAAAGATCCTCGATCAGCTCTTTCTGCTCTTTAATCTTTCCGGCCCCTCCGGAAGGCGTTGAGAAAAGCTCGGCTAAACGATCCTTCACTACCGCCTTCCAGGTGTTGATCTGCGACGCATGCACCTCGTACTCGGCCGCAAGCTCCGCAATCGTCTTGTCGCCTTTCAGGGCCGCCAACGCCACTTTGGCCTTAAATTCATCCGGAAACTTCTTACGCATTTGGACCTCCATTTAACGGGCCTGATTCTATCTAACTTCAGGCCACTTTTTGGTCCAGTTTTCCGGGGCCACTATACTTCAAACGTCCGGCCGAAGACGGTTCAGTGTCTCCAATTCTTCCAGCAGGATTTCGCGCGCCACCTTTTGTTTTCCTCCAGGATTTTTGATGGTGATGACCGGGCCGTCGAGGTTAGAACGGTAGGCATGAATCTTGACCCAGCTGGCGGCCTTTTCCTTTTTGTAATGCTTAGCGATATACTGTCGGGCGTATTCCACAGCCGTTTGAGAATCGTAGGTGTTACCGTTGTAGATTACCATCAGGTTGGTATTTCTAACGCGATCCATCAGATAAATGATCTTGGACAGTTCGGATTTGGGGCGGAGGGCGTACCGGTGTAAGGCGTCCGATTCCGCGGCCGGCGGCAGGAAATCTTCGGACTCGGCCAACCCCCGAGCGGGAGAAAAAATCGTGAAGGCCAGAAGGGCAAGGACCAACACGGATGCATCGCTTTTCATAAGACTAATTCGCCTCCGAGACGGAAATGATGCGGTCAAAAAGAGAACCCAGATAAGACTGGCCGTTCAGGGACAGATCCGAAACCACCACCTGATTAATCCTTTTCTTCTCATCCGAGGTCATCGAAACACGTTCGGCCCAGGTAGAGTGAATCGCGTAAAATTGTCCGTTCACCTCACCCAAATAAATCATCTGGTGAAGCGGCATCCGAAGAAGTGTCACGCCCGGAGTTCCCGAAAGGATCGCGGCGGTCTTTCTTTCGGGATTCTTGAACGGCTGGAAAAAATCGATCTGTGTACCGGCATACGCTTGATCTTTCGAGCCGCGCGGCATATCAATCCCGAAAGGGAGAAAAACGTCCTGCGTGAAACCCGAACAGTCGCGGCCGTCGTACGTTCCGCCCCAGCCGTAGCGCGCGCCCAATAGCTTGAAAGCTTGTTGGATGACGTCCCGCTGAGTAAAGGGAAGAAATCCCAGGGAAACATCGCTCTTCAGATCGACATACGATCTCCTCATCACCACGCCTCCGCCTTCGCCACGGACCGGCGCCCAAATCACATAGGCGCTTCGGGTCCTGCCTATCAAAGGCAGAAGGGTCCCCATGCTCGCACGCTGATCGATCCTGCCAAGTTCCGGATCAAGAAAAATGGGAATGCTTTCGCCCGTCACCGCCAGAAAATTGTCGGGCTTGGCCAGCGTCCTGAGTTTGTCGCGGCTGGGAAAGATTGCGATATCCTTTGCTCTCACCCATCCCTTTGTATAAGGAGCTTGGATGTAAAGCCATCGGCCGTCCGTGGACTGGTGGTAAACCGCAACGGGCGACCAGAACTTGATGAGCGTAAATTGGAGCTGATCAAATTCCACGTCGCCGATCTCTTCGAGCATCGTCACGCCGGTCGGGAGTGCGCGCACCGACGTTGAGCGCACAGCTGCACCCCACCGGACCGTGATCCGATTGGGAATTTGCCCAAGCGCCAGTAGTGGCCTGATCTCCTGCTCAAAAAACGTCGCCGGAATCCGCTGGTCATCCACGCCAAAAAGAATTCTTCCTTTCACCGTGGCATATTCCAGTTCAATCTGGTCACGGATCGGCCCCCCCGGCCGGTGCGTTTCGGTCCTGAAAATGTCCCGCACGGCCGGAATCATTAGATGAATCTCTTCGTTGAATCGTTTCAATTCCTCCGGTGTCTTGAGAGGCTGGTCCGGATGAGGAAGACGGTTGATCCAGTAATCGGGATTTAGCTGTTCCGGCGTCACACTGGTGAGAAGGAGCGGGCCCTGGGGCATCGGCGGGAGCTCCGTCTCCTCGGCCCACACTGCGGGAATGAAGAGCAGGCTGGAGAGGATCGCAAAAAATAATTGACGGAAAAAAGCGGCCATCATCTATGGATCCTATG
Source organism: uncultured bacterium (assembly GCA_964565495.1). GTDB lineage: Bacteria > Omnitrophota > Omnitrophia > Omnitrophales > JACQLI01 > CAZMFE01. The sequence goes on along the minus strand of CAZMFE010000026.1, from coordinate 9,201 downwards.
CCCTCAAGTCCGAATGATCCTTTTCATCAAGAAAAAACCGCACCCGACCATAAAAACATTGGGAAACCACATCGCCAAAAAGGGGTCGAAGTTCCGCTCCAGCGTCATCGCCTTCCCCCAAACAAAAAGGATGTAATAGACCGTCACCACCCCCATCGACAAGGCAAAACTCACCGTGGCCTCACCCCGGCGAGCGATGACCGCCAGGGGCAATCCGATCAATGAGAAAACGAAAGGCGCAAAGGAAAAGGAAATTTTTCGATGGAAAGCCGCTAGGTATTCCCTCCGGTTGTCGGGATCGTCCCTCACTTCAGGGTCGTGGCGAAGTTCGTAGATAATTTCATCGAGCCTCAACTCTTTGACCTTTTTATCAATTTTGTTCCGGGGGTCTTCTTTTCCGAGATAGATCGGCGGCATTTCAAACGTCTTGAAGTTCAATTTGTAGAATATGCTTGGGTCTTCGGGATTGGGCTCATCGCTGGTCCCGTTGTAAAGTTTGATCACGAGCGTCTTCTCGCCCGGTGAAGAAATGATCTCTCCGCTTTCCGCAATGATCGTGCGCGTGGCCTTGCCTTTCTCCTGAGGCTGATAAATCGTAATTTCGCGGAGTTGATTTCCTTCGATCCGCTGCGCCAAAATAATGTAATCTTGAAAATCCTTGATGAATTTTCCCGCCTCCAGGTAAGCTAAAGGGCGCTTGAGAAGGAGCTCTTTGGCCGCCCGCCGGTAAGCAAACCGGGCCTCCGATTCCACCTGGTCGTTTAAGAACAATAGCCCCAGACTTATCAGGAAACTGGTCAGCAGGACGGGGAGCATGACAGAAAAGATGTTGATCCCGCTCGCTTTCATGGCGGTAATTTCGTTATTCTGGGTGAAACCGCCGAAGACCAAAACGATTGCTGCCAGGGTGCTCGTGGGAACGATGTAGCTCAAGAGCCCCGGAATGAGGAAGAGCAAAATCTTCAGCAAATCCAGAAGATCGACCCCCTTATTGATCAAGAGGTCCGCCAGCTTCACCAGGTTTCCTACCAGGAAAATACAGGTGAAGAATAAAAGAGAAATAAGAAAAGGTTTCGACAACTCCCGCAGGACATACTGCCGTAGGATTTTCATGGGGCTAAGGTTTGCGGGACTGGATTGCCTTTCGAACGCTGGAAATCAGAGCGTTTAGCTCGAAAGGTTTGGTAAAGAAAGCGAAGGCCTTCTCCATTTGAAACATCTCTTCCATTTTCTCGCCGCGTCCCGTGATGACGATCACGGGAGTTTCCCGAAGCTGCGAACGGTCTGCCGTTTCTGGATCGAGGGGCCGTTTCAATTGTTTCATAATCGCCAGCCCGTCTTCGCCGGGAAGGAAAACATCCAGGAGGATAACGTCGGGTTTCTCCTGCCGAGCCAGCTGAAGTCCCTTTTCCCCCGTGTAAGCGCTTAGGACTTCATAGCCCGCCTTCTCCAAGGCCACCGTAAGCCCCACCACGATGGATTCTTCGTCATCGACAATGAGAACTTTTTTCTTCCCTAACGCTGTATTCATCGACAACCTCCCCCCCTCTCCTTGAGACCTGCGCCCGGCGCGAGTCGAACGCGCGACCCACAGCTTAGAAGGCTGTTGCTCTATCCAAACTGAGCTACGGGCGCCTGTAACTCATTGTAAAATAATCGGTTACTAAAATGAAAAAATTTTCCGCCACGGCTCGGAATACCGTTGCTCTTTTGAGTGAGTTAGAAATCAGAACGTATTGTATCACAGGAAGTTGCGATTAAACATCACTGCGGATTGCTGTCCCTTTTCAACCCTTGTGTCCAAATTGTGTCCATGGAAACGCCAAAATTAGACAAAAATCCACCAAGAGATATAAAGAGCCAAGGAAGTTAAGTGGTGGGAATCAATAACTCTGCAAAGTGGCTTGGAATTAAGCGGATCTTTGGATCTGGAACCGGGCCTTGAATTCTTCCACAAGAGAAAGGATTCCGAAGGTCTCGGCAAAGCTTTGGAGCCGGGCCTGGCTCATGACTTGGAAGTTTTGTTTGAGGATTCGTATCCATTCGGAGGAAACCTCTCTGGGGCTTGCAAAGCCGTAGATAACTCCTTTCCCTCGGAGTTTTTGAGTGAGAACCTGCTCCGCGCGTCGGAGGGTTTCGACAGTCAAAACTCGGGATTTTCCTTTGGCGAGGCGTTCCTGATTATATTCCTCGAGGCGCTTGAGCTCTTCAGGATTATGGATAACGATGGCGACAAGCGAATCCTTAAAAAGCGTCTCAATCAAAGCAAGGCCTCCTTCATTCAGGGCAAGGTCTGCTCCTAAAAGATAAGCTTCCTTGACTTGGGATTGGGCCTTGATTCCGAGGAATCGTTTTGCAAGGTTCTTGTTGAGCAATGCCCAAGGCGGCCAAAACCGTAATCAAAAATCCCTTTCCATGATTCCACCAACCATTGAAGGGAAAAAAGATAAGAACGAAGATGCAATAGATTCTTTACTTGTGGCGTAAGAAATTGATCCACGGCTTGAGAGCGAACAAGGCCAGCGGGGGCCGGTTCTTTTTCTGGTTCGACAGGTACTGGCTGTGCAGGAGAAGGAGCAGGCTCAGGCGCAGGAGGAGCGGGCTCGGGTTCCGGTGCGGGTCAAGGCGCTTGAGGAAACTCCGGAGGCGCTTATTGAGGTAAGGCCCGGTGAGCCTTTCAATTTGCATATCCATATCTTGGAGAAATTGCTCTGAGCTTTCCTTTTGGAGGATGACGGCTTTAAAGGCTTCCCGAGTCTTTCGGTAAGTGGCTATGTCTTCAATGCCGTAGGCTTCAGCATCAGGCTCTTCAAGAAGGAAGAGCTCATCTCCTTTGATTAAAGCCTCCTTCGTAAGCTCCTCCGCCATTTTCATCGTGAGGTCCCTTCGATGGGGGAAGAATTTAAGAAGCTCGGGATTGAGCTTGGAAGCACTTCCTTCAAGGAGAAGGTGCTTGAAACCATAGGTATCCTTCAAATAATGGAGTATCGCCTGAATCTTTTTCTGGGCTTCGTAATTCCCGTGCGCGGTTTGGATATGAATGACGGTGGGGCCCATTCCCGAATGAATTGCCTGAATAGTGCCAAGTTCTGGGGGGAGCGCGAGGGTGAAGCCTGAGGAGGGAATTTTGACTTCTGAAGGCGTGGCAACCCACGGTTCAGCCGCGACGCCTAGTTGATTCACCATCAAAAGGCCGGCCGCAATCAATGAAATGAGCTGGTTTTGTCTTTTCTTTTTCATCACTTTTTTAATAGGCTAGATTAGCGGAGAAAAAATTTTCCTTCACAATTCTTTGACCCGCTTGGAGTTGGAATAAAGATAACATCCACGATAAGAGCCTACAAGGCTGGGCGCCATTCTAAATTTGCAAGAGGTTGCAGCCTATAACAGAAAAGAGCATCTTATTGCACTACTTTGGGATTACAATAAGCTCCTTGGCAAAGTCCAAGACGACTTTAGCGGGTTTGAGAAAGTTAAGCCCCAAGAGACCCTCAACTGAGCTTTCGGAAGGAAGGTTGTGGCAAGCAGTCTCAATATTTTTAATCTCGGTCCCAAAGCATTGGAAGGAGGGAATCCTAACGACGGGCACAAAAACCACTCCATTAGCCGTCGTAATCTCAATGTGCTTTTTAGACTTGGAGGGGTCGATCCTTAAGGCCAATGCAGCTTCAACAGAGACCATCGTGAGGGATGCACCGGTGTCAACCGCCAATTTGAGGAAAATCGATTGTCTTCCTCGAGAAAGTTTCGCCCTGCACAGAATGATTCCATGCGAGGCGTCCAGCTTGAAATGATTCACAACTTAGACTCTTGATTGGAATGCAGCGGCGTAACCCGGAGGAAGACCATCTTCAGAATATTCGACGAGAATATCACTCTTTCGGGGAAGCGAAAAAAGTTTCCGATAGACCTCGTCGCGGTGAGGGCTATGCGTAATCAGTCGTCCTGAGATGGGGGTCGTGGTAGCTTCGTCGACTTTATCAACAGCAATCAGGAGCCACTCCCGATGAAAACGTTTTTTGATCGCTTCAATTTTTTGAGTTTTCATGATCATTTCCATTAAAAGTATACCATAGACAATTTAAAGCCACCCAAAGACAATTTAAAGCCACCCAAAAATTCTTGCCACCCCCTTTTTTAGAGCGGGCGTTTTGTGACCAAATTGTGTCTATGGAGACGCCAAAATCCGGCAAAAATCCATCAAGAGCCATGAAGAGCCAAGGAAGGCTAACCGATTGGAGCAAAATGAAATACGTGCAGGATCAACAGGATAAGAAAATCCCGCGGGCCGGATTAGAAGGCTGTTGCTCTATCCAGTCTGAGCTACGGGCGCATGTCTCTTTTTAATACACTACCTCTCGTTATCCGTGAGAGGAATTTTACAGCGCACTCCCCTTTCACTAGCAGTCCCGCGCTTAGCGCGGGGCGGGCGCATGTCTCTTTTTAATACACGACCTCCATATTCGTGAGAGGAATTTTACGGCGTACCCCCCTTTACCTAGCAGTCCCTTTAGGGATGGGCGCAACTAACGGTGTAATTAACTACTTTCCATCGCCTGGATCCTTCAGGCTTTTCTTAAATTCTTTGATGCCTTCTCCTAAAGCACGGCCGATTTCGGGAAGCCGTTTGGCACCGAAAAGAAGCAAAATCACGACCAAGATCACCAGCGTCTCAAGAGGACCGGGCATGCTCATTTTCACTCTCCTTTTCCACTTAGGAAGGGCGTGACAGGAAATAAGTTACCAAAAAAATGAAGGAGAAACTAGCGAAACAAAAGTTCTTCAATTTTTGCTTTTAAGGTGGTGTAATCAGAATCTCCCTTCACATACTGCCCGCCGTGGTGGATATGGCGAACGATCCCCTGTTTATCAATCAAAAAACTGACCGAAGTCCAAGCCGACTCAGGCTGCCGATCGAGCCACCAGCGCCTCAAAGTTTTCCAATCGTGATCAATCGCAACGGGAAATTTGAAGCCGAATTTCTTCGCATAAAACCGCACTCGGGCCGGATCCAGGGGAGCCGATGATTTGTGGTGGTAAAACCCGATGACTTTCAAACCGCGAGGACCGTAGGTCTGGTGAAATTCGTTCAGGGCGGGAGCGGAAGCCCGGCAAAAGGGACATTGCGGGGCCGTCCAAAATCGAACGAGGACCACGGATCCCTGTAAATCCTTAAGTTCAAGCGGTTCCGAATCGATCCAATCGCTGACCTCCCACTCCGGAGCAGGCGAATGGAGGTGGCTCCTCTCCTCTTCGGCTGACGCAGTACAGTTAAAGAGAAGGAAAAACACGAAAACGAGAAACACGCTCATTGTATTTAATCGGGGCGGCGCGATTTGAACGCGCGACCCCCTGCTCCCAAAGCGGGAGCATTAAGAAAACATCACCTTAAAATTTCTAAGTCTTTGACAGACAACAGAGTATCAAAAATTCGGCTCCGAAACCAGCCGAAGATGTTGCAGTCAGTCTCAAATTTCATTGCAGTCAGTATCAAGTCATCCTCTCGTATACGCCAGAGATCCTCTTTGATATTTCGAGGCCCCCGTATCATGCAGACGAGTCTCTTTAACGACGAAAACCAGGAAATCCTCTTTCAAGATAAAGGATTTTCGACCGATTTTAGCCTTCCGGCATCTTTTGAGGCGGTGAAAGAAATTGGGGCGGCTTCCTTGGAATTTGTTATAAGCTTCCTCGCTACTTATGTAATTATTCAAAAGGTCTAGGATTGGGAACTCGTTGTACCGGTACTCCTTGCCTTTTTTAGCGTTGGTAACTTGACAAAACCCCTGACGCAATCCCCATGTCCGCAGTGAGCGATAATCAATGCCGAAGCGGGATAATTTCTCAAGGGCGTCCGATTCGCTCATAAACTTTCCTCTTTCAGTCCCGAAACCCACCTGACTGTTTCCGAGTTCACGCTCATAGGCACGTTTTACGTCACGGACGCTCGCTGGTCTCGCGGAGGATAGCAAATCCAGGACAGCAAAGAAGTCCTCTTTACTCATTTTTGCAAACGAGCCTTTGGCCGACCCTTTTTCCAAAAGTTTCCTATACTCTTCCATCTCCCCAAGGGGGTTGTGATGAATATAATTTCGGTAAAAAGTTTCGATGTCCATGTGGATAAGCCGTTGTTGCATGAGTCGGGGCGGAACGCTTTTCCCGTAGGGCTCGGTATTTAAAGTCGCCAAGGTATGCCGCAAGGTGTGAGGAGAAGGAATTCGGCCCTTCACCGTTCGGATGCCGAGCTCCTTAGAGCTGGCCCGGACGATGTTGCGAATGCCTGTTTTGGTCAACGATCTTCCCTGTTTTGATACAAAGAGCCGGGTGGTTGAAGGGTTGAACTTTGGCCGAACAACTTGCAACCAAAATTTGAGCAGGGTCAAAGTTTCTTGGAAAAGGAGATAAAGACTTTTGTCCTCCTTTTCGCCCTTAAGATAAATGCCTTTCACAGTAATCTGAAATCTCCCATCCGAAAATTCTCTCACATCCTCTATCTCTAGTTGCGTTAGGCTGGATACCCGCAGTCCCGTATCGTAAAGAAGCGAGGTAATGCTACGGCTTCTTACAGCATCCGGATCGTCCCAATCGAGGGAATTTAAATCAAGAAGCTTTGCCATTTGGTCGGGCAGAACAAAATCGTTTCTTGATTTAGGTTTTCTTCTTTCTAAGGGAAAGCGATCGAAGGGATTCTCTTTTAAGAGCCCAAGGGCCAGGCCGTTCCCTGCCAAGGAATACAAGGCCGCGAGATAAGCACGAGCCGTGTCTTCCCGATTCTTTTTGCGGTAAAGGTTAAGAATCCTTTCGAGATCTGCTTCCTTAAGGACTTCTACGCCCCTGACTCCTAGCACATTTAAAAGAGTCAGGATTTTCTCAATATAGACTTTGCGGTTGTAATCGCTAAGTTTCTTGGATTTGCGTTCAAACTGGATGAGAGAAATCTCGCGACCTGTCTTGGGATCCACCGCATATTTCCTCCGTGAAAAGAGACACCTCCCATCCTCTTCAAAAGTAACGATCAACCGTTGGGTCAGTTTTGTAAGATCAAGAAAACGGCGGTACTTTAGATAAGCTTTCTTGGTAAGGACAGGGCGCTGAATGAAACCGTGAGGATAAAAATAATCGTTCAACAGACGACGGATAATGTCGATAGCTCCATTCAAAGTGGTCATGCTATAGAGAGAGCCGTCCTTTTTCACGAAGCCCTTTTCGGGAGAAGTCCTGAATTCTTCAAGGAGAAGTTCGTCAGGAACCACATTCTTTTCCTGAGAAAATTCGAGAAAGTGTTCAAATGACCGAATCCGGGTTAGAGCATGGCTGAATTCTTGAGACTGCCTGTTGGGAGAAAAAATTTGGGACGCTGCTTCTTTCAAACGATGGATCAAATCAGTCGAAGGAAAGGGGCGGGAGCAAACCGGTCGAGAAAACAGGACAGCTTCGGCATAACGGTTGACGATTTCATACTTCATAAGCTTCGTTTAAGGTTCCTGAGGAGTTGATAAAAGAGACCTTTCTTTCATGGTTCTCAACATGGTTTGAAGGAGAACATCCCCTAACTCGTGCTTCTCCTGGTGAGAGGCCGGTTTCAAAAAGGAGAGGAAAGGCTCCCTAAGCCGGAAAGCTACCGAGTGTCCACGGCTGTAGGATTCGATTACCGATTGATTGCAAAGATGTCTCCTCCATTTTTTGACAGTGATAGGAGCGACCCCATAACGCTTGGCTAAAGTCGTATAAGTGGAGGAATACATTCCGGCTCGATCTGCCTTCCAGTAAATGTCGAAAAGTAGAAGCCAGGCGGGGCCTACTCTCTCCCGAGTTCCCGGAGTCTGAATCAAACAATCCATAAACGCGGGCCAGTCAAAGCTGACTTCCGAGGGCTTAATGTCTGCTTCCACTCCATTTTTCATCACCTTGCTTGACTTCTTTCACCTCCCCCGTAAAATAAAAACGGGCATAGACAAAAGGCAAAAACCTTCGTCTCGATTGCCTAAAGCCGGTCGTTCGCTGGCCAAGCGGGCCGGCTTTCTTAATTAGAATTATATAACGCCAACGTTATTTAGTAAATCACCTTTTCGGTTCTCTTTTTCTCTCACGGTTTCTGAGATACTCCTGCACTGCTTCTTTGGTGGTCATCCAGTCTCGCCCTTTCTTGATGGCCTCGAGTCTCTTTTGGTGAATATAGACCCTGAGAGAGGTTGGACTCATGCCGAATTCCTGCGCCGCTTCTTTCAAGCTGATCAGGTCCTTGTATTTTTTCATCTCCACGGAATGACATTTTAAGTGTCTCCAGACTCTTTTCCAACGCCTTTTGTGGGCTTTGAAAGCGTGGAGGATTCCGGTCTCACCAAATCCCCTGCTTTGACCCTGTTTCTCTCAAACCATCCTTGGCGGACCTCCAAGGCATAACGAGCTTTCCTTGGAGCGGAGTACAGTTGAGTTGGCTCGCGTGGATTCATTTCTTTGATGCCAAGAATAATTCCATTCCGATCAATGAAGGCAATGCTTAAAGGAAACCCGACATCCTTCATATGAAAGTGCACGACCTTCTTTTGGGGAAGAACAAAAATCATCCCCTCGTCTTTCCCGAGAGAAGGAACTCCCGAGAGCCCTCTTTCAAGCTCAAGAGGCGCCTCCGCGACTCTCACTTTCAAAAGAGCCTCACCCACCCTGAGATCGGTCAGCCCTTTGGGCTCGGAAGGAGGAAAAACGAAGCGAAACCCCAGCAGGAGCGAAAGGAGAATCGCCAAAGAAAGATACTTCCAGCTTTTCCCCAAAAGACTAAACATGGGTCTCGCTCTCCTTCTCGGAATCAGAATTGACCCCTCGTTGAGGGACACTCACCTCAAATCTTTTGATAAAGGACTTCCACCTTGAAATCGCATCTTCAAGGTGTTCCACCGCCTGAAGACCCAGGCGGATTCCCCGGGGAGTCGGCACCATGCCCCGAGTCCGTTTCTCATAGAAGCGGAAGTCGAAGTAATGCCTGCCCCGAAACTCAGCGTCGTGGAGGCGGATCTCCTGATCTCTTTGAGCTTCGTAGGAGACGAGGTGCGTCATCTGAGCTTGACTGAAGTTTTCTTTCCCTTTCACTTCCTCTTTCGGTTGTTGTGTCTCTTCCATTTTAATTTCCCTTTCTTTTGGATGAATTCAAGAACAGCCCATCGAATTGCCGCAGTTGAGGCAGCGGTAACAGGAGCCGTTTCT
>CAZMFE010000025.1:0-12069 GCA_964565495.1 uncultured bacterium | reverse complement strand
ATCTAGGTTATTGCCCTTCGGGAATTTCTCGCCATTCCTCCACGGGTTTACACCCATGGCTTCCTGTGGTGCGGGGTGAACCCCACAAAGATTCCAAGGGTTTCACTACGTCGAGAGGATTCGCTTCAACAGGGCGATCCCGCAACCCGCCATGAAGAGGTTGGGAAGCCAGAGAGAAATCACGGGCGCCATCTTTCCCTCCACCGCCATCGCGCGCCCCCAAACGAATAAGACATAATAAAGGGCCACGATCCCCATCGCCAAACTGAAACTCACCACCGCCTCCCCCCGCCGAGTGATGACCGCCAAGGGAAGGCCCACGAGAGCAAAAACAAAAGTCGCCATCGAAAACGCAACCTTTTTATGAAACTCAGCCTCTAATTCGCGGCGGCGGGCCGGATTCTCGCGGGCCTCCGGCTCCCTCTGAAGCCGATAAAGAATTTCGTCCACGCGTAACTCCTTCGTCTTCTTCCCAATTTTGTTCTTGGGATCCCCTTTTCCCAGATGAATGGCGGGCAGCTCGAAGCTCTTAAAATTCAATTTGTAAAAGACGCTCGGATCATCAGGATTCGGTTCATCGCTCGCCCCGTTATAGAGCCTGAGGGTTAAGGTCTTGTCATCGGGCGAAGCAATGATCTCTCCTGATTCCGCGATCACGCTGCGCGTGGGCTTCCCTTCCCCTTGAGGTTGATAAATCGTAATCCCATAGAGCCGATTTCCTTCGATTCTCTGAGTCAAAATGATGTAGTCTTGAAAGTCTTTGATGAACTTGCCGGCTTCCAAGTAGGCCAGCGGCCGCTTGAGAAGAAGGTCCTTCGCCGCCTGCCGATAAGCAAAGGAAGCGCGTCCTTGAATCTGATCGTCCAAAAAGAGGGATAAAAAACTCAAGAGGAGCGAGACCAGAAGAACGGGAGCCATGATGGAAAAAAGATTCACCCCGCTTGCCTTGATGGCCGTGATTTCGTTATTTTGGGAAAAACCTCCAAACACGAGGAGGATCGCCGTGAGGGCACTGGTGGGGATGATATAACCCAAGAGACTAGGCATTAAAAGCACTAAGACCTTCAGGAGGTCCCAGGGACTCACTCCTTTATTGACCAAAAGGTCCGCCAATTTAAAGAGGTTCCCCACAAAGAAGACAAACGTGAAAAAGACCAAGGAGATCAGAAAGGGCGTGAGAAGCTCCCGCAGGATGTAACGGCGCAAAATTTTCATGGGCTCCCAGAGCCCTGCATTCTAGCATATTCTTCAAGGAGGATCTTTTTCGCCTTCTCAATGGCTTGAGCGCGGTGTGACACCCGATGTTTCATTGCGGGCGATACCTCTCCAAAGGTTTTGCCATAGGGCCCGTAGATAAAAATAGGGTCATAACCAAACCCTCCTGAGCCGCGCCTTTGGTAAGCGATCCCTCCTCGTACCTCTCCTTCCGTGATCCCGATGAGTCGCTCGGGGATGGCAACGGCAACGACGGATTTGAAAGAGGCTCCTCGGCAGGTGTCTGGCAATTTCTCCATCAGACGCAGCACCTTCTGGCAGTTCTTGACGTCGTCCTTTTCCGATCCTGCAAAACGGGCCGAATAGACTCCGGGATTCCCCTCCAAGGCATCGACCGTGAGTCCCGAATCCTCGGCGAGGGTCAGCAGACCCGTTTGCCGGGCAATCTCTCGGGCTTTCTTGGCGGCATTCTCCCGAAACGTGGCCCCGTCTTCGATGACTTCCTTCACGTGAGGAAATGCCCGGAGGGAAACAATTTCAAAGGGCATTCCTTGGAGGAGGGTCTCGAGTTCTTCGAGTTTTTTTTGGTTTCCCGTTCCTAAGAGAAGTTTGGGGTTGAGGCTAGAAGATCCTGACATGCCTCTTTTGGATACGGATCAACTCGGCAATTCCCTTTTCGGCGAGTGTGAGGAGGCGGTCCATCTCCTTTTTGGAAAAGGGGTGACGTTCAGCGGTTCCCTGGATTTCAACAAGCTTCCCCTTTCCGGTCATCACCACATTCATGTCGACTTCGGCGCGTGCGTCCTCTTCATAATCGAGATCGAGAAGCGCTCCGCCATTGACGCACCCCACGCTTACCGCCGCGACGTAGTCCCGAATCGGATTCTTGAGAAGGACCTTTTCCTTCAATAACTTCTCGACAGCCTCGGTCAAAGCCACAAAGCTCCCTGTAATGGCTGCGGCCCTCGTTCCTCCGTCTCCTTGGATCACGTCGGCATCGATCCAGAGGGAACGCTCTCCCAACGCCTCCAAATCGATCACGGCGCGAAGGCTTCGGCCGATCAAACGCTGGATTTCCTGGGTGCGGCCGCTCAATTTTCCGCGGGAGGCTTCACGGGCAATCCGCTCGGTACAGGAGGCGGGGAGCATCCCATACTCCGCTGTGACCCAGCCCTTTCCTTGATCCTTGAGGAAAGGGGGAACTTTTTCTTCCAGGCTCGCCGCGCAAATGACACGGGTACTGCCCATTTCAATCAAGGCCGAACCCAAGGCGTACTTGAGGTAACCTTTTCGAAGGGTCACTTTTCGAAGTTGATCTCGCCCGCGTCTGTCTTGTCGTACCATGGTGGGATCTAGCGAATTTTCAGAATTCGATGAAGACGAGGGAGGAGGCGGACATCCGGGATCATCCGCCCCGCCATCCGCTGGAGTTCGACCAAAAGCTGCATGAGTTCCAAATCTTCATGGCCTTCGGATTCCACCTCTGCCAAAGGGCTCGTGAGTCCTGCAACCACAGGGGGCGGGCTCACGGGCTGAAGAATCACAGGCGTTTTCGGAGCAATTTCTTGAACGATTCGAACTAAATCCTGAAATTCCCGGAGGTCAATTTCCTTGGAGATGACGATCTTTATAAAAACTTCCTTGCCGCCGGCGAGCCGGAGGAATCGCCGGTGCTCCTCGAGGAAGCTCCGTTCCTTCGTCACGCTTGCCGGTTTCAGGTCCATCGCGATCACATCGCACCAACCTAAGACCCTTTCCAGGGCCTGCCAGAGAATTCCATTGGTCTCAAGATAAGTCCGAAAACGCTCTCGCTTGAGGCGAAGGAGTAAGGGATGGAGAAAGCTTAAGTAAAGCAAGGGTTCCCCTCCTGTCAGGCTCACCAGGGCATGGGGTCCTTCCTCCTTCTCGATCTCGACAATCGTTTGGATGACCTCCTCCAAGCTCATCGCCCGCGCCGGCTTCGCGAGTTCGTCACAGTACTCACAGTGGATGTGACATTCCTCAAAGCGGACAAAGAGGTGGCGTTCTCCCAAGTGAGTCCCTTCCCCTTGGAGCGAAGAGAAAATCTCTGAGATTCGCGCCTCCTCGGGCGTCGGGGGGTGACGCATGACTAAGTTCGTCTTACGGAGGTGAGGAGCGGATCTTCCGCTCCTGCCTCTCGGAATCCTTTGGCCCGAAGGATGCAAGAATCGCATTCGCCGCAAGGAAACTCCTTTCCCGCATAACACGACCAAGTCGACTCAAAAGGAACGCCTAATTCTTGGGCGAGGCGAACAATTTCTCCTTTCGACAGTTTCAAAAGAGGCGCCACGACACGGATCCTTCGTCCCTGGGTCCCTGTCTTCGTACCTCGTGAGATCAACTCTTCAAAGGCTTCGAGGAAAGCAGGCCTGCAGTCCGGGTAACCGGAGTAATCGAGGATATTCGCGCCGAAATAGATCTCTTCGGCCCCTTTCACCTCGGCCAAGGAGGCCGCCAAAGAGAGAAAAATGCTGTTCCGGGCCGGAACGTAAGTCACAGGAATCTCCCTCGCAATCTCTTCTTCGTCCCTCCCCTTCGGCACCGCTAAACGGCTGTCGGTGAGGGCGCTCCCGCCCCAGGGAAGAGAAAGAGGGATCACCCAGTGCTCGAGTTTAAGGGAAGAGGCGATCTTTTTGGCCGCCTCAAGCTCCCGTTCGTGGCGTTGGCCGTAATGGATGCTCAGGCAGACCGCTTCCCGACCCTCGCGGCGTGCACAGTAAAGCGAAGTCGTCGAATCCAAACCTCCAGAAAGAAGGACAATGGCTTTCATTGCTGATACGACTCCTTACCGCATTGCGAGGAGGCCGCAAGGCAGACGATCTTCGGGAGTTTTTCTCCCAAAAACCTTTCTCCCACACGACGAAAATTTCTCGGAAGATCGCTCGTGAAAACCTCAAATTTGGGTTTTCTTTTCCCCTCATAGAGTAACTTTTTTTTCCGCAATAGGGAAGCCAGTCGTCGAACCGTCGGCTGAGCCGAATCCACTAAACGGACCTGGGGTCCGAAAAACGAACAGATCGGCTCCGCCAGGATAGGGTAATGGGTACAGCCCAGGATGAGGGTATCGATCCCTTTCTGGGCGAGCGGCGTTAAATACTTTGCAATCACTCTTTCCGTGACTCCCCCATCCAACCATCCCTCTTCCACCAAGGGAACAAAAAGAGGGCAACTTTGGACAAAGACCTGAATCCGAGGATCCTTCCGGCGAAAAGCGGCTTCATAAACTCCGCTTTCAATGGTCGCCGCCGTACCGATCACTCCGATTTTTCCGGCCGGGCTCACCCCCAGAGACTCCTCCACCGCAGGCTCAATGACACTAATCACCGGAATGGAAAAACGCCTTTTCACCAGGTGGAAGGCGGCGCTCGAAGAAGAATTACAGGCAATCACCAGAGCCTTGATCCCTCTTTGGATCAGAAACTCGGTACTCTCAAGCGAGAATCTTTGAATTTGGGCTCCCGACTTGGTCCCATAGGGAAGGCGGGCGAGATCTCCAAAATAAACAATCGATTCCCGAGGAAGCTCGTGTCGGATTTCCCGGACAACGGTGAGCCCGCCGAGCCCCGAATCAAAAACTCCGATTGGGTTCGCGTTCAATGCTTCCTCCGTTTTACAAAAAATTAAGGGGGTCTTACACGCGGCTGACGTTGACTGCGTGTTGTCCCTTGGGTCCATCGGCAACATCAAATTGGACCGTCTCCCCTTCATTCAAAGTCTTAAAACCATCCCCTTGAATGGAGGAGTAGTGGACAAAGATGTCCTTTCCCGGTTCCAATTCGATGAAACCGTAACCCTTCTGGTTATTAAACCACTTCACTTTTCCCTGCGGCATCCTTCTCCTCACCTCCTTTCTGAAACGATTTTTCCACGGAGCCTTCGCTTCGACTTGGGCTTCGGCCTTCCGTTTTGTAAGAAACCTTGAATCCGCTTGAGCGCCTCTTTGATCCGATCTTCAGGGACGACGAGGGCGAAGCGGACCCAGCCCTCACCGTATTCTCCGAAGCCCGTTCCCGGGGCAACCGCGATCCCCGTTTCCCGCAACAAAAGCTCCGTAAAGGCCATGGAGCTGTGTTCATCAAACTCGAGGGGAATCTTAGCCCAAACGTAGAAAGTGGCCTCGGGTTTCTTGACCGGCCAACCGATACGATGGAGGCCGTCGACGAAAAGATCAATGCGTTTACGGTAGATCTCCACAATCTTCTCGACATAACCCTGAGGTCCCGTAAGCGTCTTTGTTGCCGCATACTGAATCGCACGAAAGATCCCAAAATCGCAATAGCTTTTCGTCTTGGCGAGACTCGCCAGCACGTCACGACTTCCCACGGCGAATCCGATCCTCCAGCCGGGCATGCTGTAAGACTTCGAGAAAGTGTGAAACTCGACACAGTGCTTCATGGCCTCCTTCACTTCCAGAATGCTGTAAGAGCGTTTGCCACGGAAGACAAAATCGGAGTAAGCCAAGTCGGAAGCAATAATAATCTGTTTGTCCCGGGCCCAGTGAATCACGCGGTCATAGAATCCCAGGTCACAGGTCGCCGTGGTGGGGTTATGAGGGTAACTCAGCATCAGGAGTTTGGAGAGGCGAGTGGTCTCTTTGGGGAGCGAGAAAAGATCCGGCAGATAATGATTCTCTTCTCGCAAGGGGATATTGTAGAGGATCCCTCCCGCCATGATGATTCCGTTGAAGTGGACGGGGTAAGCCGGCGAGGGGATCAGCGCCAAATCATCGTTATTCATGAAGGCCAAGGCCAAGTGGGCAATCCCTTCCTTGGATCCAATACAGGGGACAACTTCAGAATCCGGATCCAGCGTGACGCTGAATTTTTCCTGATACCACTGGGCAATCGCCTTCCGGAAGTTTTGTTCGATTTCCAGATCCCATTTGGAATAACGATGAATTCCAGGCAGGCTTAAGGCCTCGCGGAGGGCTTGGATCGCATGGGGAGGGGGGGCGAGGTCGGGATTCCCCATGCTGAAATCAATGACATCGATTCCTTGACTTCGAACTTCCCGTTTGAGGTTGTCCACCACCGTAAATAGATACGGTGGCAACCTCTTCATCCGATTTGCTTCATGCATCAAAAAGCTTACAACGCGATCCGGCTTTTAACTCGAACCCGTCTACTCCTCCTCTTCCTTCTTGTCCTTTTCTTTGTCTTCTTCCAGCGGTTCCTCATCTTCTATGAGACAGAGGGCTTCTCCCGCTTCAACAGACTCTCCCTCATCATAATAGACTTCGGCAAGAATCCCAGAGGCTGGAGCGATCACCGTGATATTTGCTTCTTCCGTGGCGAGCTCGGCAATCTCATCCCCTTTGGTCACGGCATCTCCTTCTTCAAAGTACCAGGCTTGAATCGTCGCCTGGTGAATCCCTTCGGGAAGACTTTCCAAGAAGACTTCCACCATGATTCAATTTCCTCGAATGCTGCCCCTAAACGTTTCCGCCGCATGATACGAACTTCGCACATAAGGTCCGGCGTAAACTTCCCTGAAACCCATTTGCCTTATCCTATCGGCTAATCGTTGAAAAACTTCTGGCGGGATAAACTCACGAACTTCTAGGTGTTCTTCACTCGGGGAAAGATATTGACCCAGCGTCAGAATCTCACAACCGGCTTCCCTCAAATCCCCACTCGCCTCGAGAACTTCTTCCTCCGTCTCACCCAATCCTAGCATCAACCCGCTTTTCGTACAAATCTCGGGAAAGGACTCACTCACCCATCGGATCACCTGGAGCGAACGTTCGTAACCCGCCTGGGGACGGACCCGCCGCTGGAGCCGTGCCACCGTTTCAAGGTTGTGGTTATAAACGCTCGGCCCCGCTTCACAAACCCGACCCATTAATTCCGGCCGGGCGTGAAAGTCAGGGGTTAAAACCTCCACCCGGATTCCCGGGATCCGCGCCTTCAAGGCCTGGATCGAGCGATAAAAATGTCCCGCGCCTTCATCAGCGAGGTCATCCCGCGCCACCGAGGTCACCACCACGTACTCGAGTCCTAACGCACAGGCTGCCTTGGCGAGCCGCTCCGGTTCGTCCGCCTCCACCGATCCAGGTTTCCCCGTCTGGACCGCACAGAAGCCGCAACGCCGTGTGCACCGAATCCCGAGGATCATGAACGTGGCCGTCCGATGCGACCAACACTCACTTCGATTCGGACAAAGAGCAGACTCACAAACCGTGTTGAGCCGATACCTCTCTAAGATCACCGACGTCTGGCGGGACAAGAGAGTCGGGAGCCCGCGACGCAACCACTCCGGAAAACGCGCCATGCTTCTAACTTAACGTCTCATCAACGGTTAAAAATTTTCTCCGAGAAACGGGCGCATTCTATCAAAAGTCGACTTTGTGTCAAGCAGAGAATGTGTTTAAATAGTCCCCATTGACTATGAGTAAACTCGATCCCATCCAGCGATTCAAAGCATCGCTCACTCGAGCCGAGCGGGCCGGAATCACTCTCCCCAACGCTTTTTCTCTGGCCACCACAGGAGCGGGGAAAAAACCCTCGGTCCGCATGATGCTTCTCAAGGGGGTGGATACCCGCGGATTCATCTTCTACACCAATCTCAAGAGTCGGAAGGGAAAAGAGCTGGTCAAGAATCCCCACGCCTCCCTTTGTTTCTGGTGGCCTCCTCTGGAAGAACAAGTCCGAGTGGAGGGAAGGGTGAAACGGATTGGCGGCGGCGAAGCCGACGAATACTTTGCCACAAGAACCCGCGGGAGTCAGCTCGGAGCCTGGGCTTCCAAACAAAGCGAGACCCTGGCCGAGCGGCGGGAGCTGTTAAAAGAAATGGGGCGGGTGCGCAACCGTTACCGAGGAAAAGAGGTGCCGCGTCCCCCCTTCTGGTCGGGATTTGTTGTGATTCCTGACAAGATCGAATTCTGGTTTGACCGACCCGATCGGCTTCACGAACGAATCCTTTATACCCGACGCGGGAAATCCTGGAAACGAGTACTCCTTTATCCTTAAAGTCTATCTCTCTGCAGCCAGGCAACATCTTACCACCCTACAGGGTAGTCAAATGTTGCCTGGCTGCTACGACCTGAGTGACCCCGTCATGACGGTTTTGTTAAGTGTTCTTACTCCTTCGCAATGCGGGTGAGTTCTTGCGCAGCCTTCTCGAGAATTTCGCTCTCCGTGGGGTGGGCGTGGACCGTCTGGGCAAGGCTCTTGACGTTGACGCCCAGTTTCACAGCCAAAGCAGCTTCGTGAATCAACTCGGTGACGTGGGCGCCGATGGCCGTGACCCCAAGAATTCGGCCGTCCTTTTTTGAGGCGATCATTTTAAGAAACCCTTCCGTCTCTCCTTCAATGTGAGATTTTCCAAGACTGGCAAAAAGTATTTTACCCTCGACGATTTCTTCGCTTCGTTCGCGGCTCCCTGAGCGCGCGGCCCCGACACTGGCAACTTCGGGATCGGTGTAGATGCAATAGGGGATCGCTCCGTAATCCATGGGGACCTTGGGACCCTTGAGATTTCTAACCACCCGAATCCCTTCGGCCGCCGCCCCGTGCGCCAGCCCGGTCGTGCGGCTGGTCACATCACCAATGGCAAAAACGCCCGCGCGGGTCGTCTCAAGATACTTGTCGACCGAAATGGCTCCCCTTTCGATTTTGATTCCCGCTTCTGGAAGGCCCAGGGCGTCGATTTGCGGCGTTCTTCCCATCGCCACCAAAACTTGATCCGCTTCCAGGCGCTTTTCGGACTCGAGCGTTATCTCCACGCCGCCTTTGGTTTTCGTCAAGCTTCGCACTTTTTCCCCGGTGTAAATTTCCATTCCCTTTCGGCGGAAAACTGACTCAAGCCTCCGGCTTACCTCTTCGTCTTCCCCGAAGATCAACCGTTCCAGTACCTCGACCATCGTGATTTTAGAACCCAGGGCCTGAAAGACGGAGGCGAACTCGACTCCGATGACTCCCCCTCCAATAATCAAAAGCCGTTCCGGCACCGTCTTGAGTTCCAAGATGTCGGTTGAAGAAAGAATTCTCTCGCCATCAAACGGGACCCCCGGAAAAGGGGCCGGGCGAGCGCCCGTGGCAATCAAAATCGACCGGGCTTCCACCGCAACATTTCCGCCCCTAGGGGCGGAAATCTCTAGCTCCCCCCTCCCGCTGAATCTCGCTTCCCCGCCAATCCATTCAACCCCTGATCTTTTGAGTGTTTCCGTCATCCCCTTTTTGAGGGTTTCGACAATCCGGTTCTTCCTTTGGAGAAGCGTCTCTCGATCATACGAAACGGCCGCGACCGAGAGGCCGAAGGAGGAGGCCTCTTTGATTTTTGTCAGGAGTTTCGTTGAGGCGAGGAGTGCTTTGGTGGGAATGCAACCCGTGTTTAAACAGGTTCCGCCAAGATCGGACTTTTCGATGAGAGCCACTTTGAATCCGAGCTCCCGGGCTCTTAACGCCGCTTCAAAGCCTCCCGGGCCGGCGCCAATGATGGCGAGATCGTAGGAAGACATTTTCTAAAACAGAAGACAGACGACAGAAGACAGAAGACAGACGAAAAAATGATCCGAAAGAGGCTGTCTCCTTTCTGTCATCTGTTTTCTGCCTTCTGTCCTCTGGCCTCCAAGAGCTCTCTTGGAATTCCAATATCTGCCACTACCACTTTTCCCGTCACACGGGGTCCCGCTCCTTCATAAAACCCTTTCTTCGGAAGCCCCATCGTGACCGTCACGGCCGCCCTGACACAAACACCAAGAACTTTCCCCGTATCGGAATCAAGACCCGAAGGAATGTCCACGCTAACGACCTTCTTTTTCTCCTTATTCAAAGCCTCAATCAATCCGCGGTAGGGTTCTCCAAGCGGCTTGTCGAGCCCCACGCCAAAGAGGGCATCGATCACGACCTCGGGTTCTCTCAAGAGTTCGGGTACAGTTTCCCAGGCGAAGTGCTCACCGACAATACGGCAGGGAATCCCAAGTTTCGCGTTGGCGGCGAAATTCCGTGCCGGGTCGGCTTTTAATTTTTTCCCTTCGGAGAAAAGGAGAATCTGAACCGAATAACCCTTTTCGTGAAGAGAACGCGCCGCCACGAGACCGTCTCCCCCATTATTCCCCTTTCCCGCGAGGATGAGAATCTTTTTAGGGGGCGAACCGGCTAATGGAGTGGTTTCTTCCGCGACCGCCTCGCCCGCTTTCTCCATCAATTCATAACTCGCGATGCCGTATTCCTCGATGGTGCGCCGCTCAATTTCGCGCATTTGGGCGGCGGTGACGGGACGCATAAAATCGTCATCCCGAGGAGGCCCGGTCTCTTCTCGTTTCTTTTTCCCCTCTCCCCTCTGGGGAGAGGGGTAGAGTGAGGGGTCTTCCAATAAACGTCTCATTCTTGATATCGATAAGAGTCACACATTGAAACGAGCCCATTAAGTCGCGCGGTCCCACGAAGACCACTTTTTTCTCATGCGAGGTCCGGCCGAGGAGTTCCTCCTGCCGTTTTGCGCTCTTGTCTTCGACGAAGACTTCGACCGTGGATCCAAGAAAGCCGCGGTTTTTTTCCAAAGTAATCCCCCTCTGAAGATCAAGAAGTTCCCGATTTCTCTTTTCCTTGGCTTCCTGCGGCACATCGTCCGGAAGCTTGGCAGCCGGTGTGCCGGGCCTCACGGAATATTTGAAAATGTAAGCGCCGTCGTAACGGATTTCGCGAAGGGCGCGGCGTGTGGCCTCGTGATCTTCTTCGGTTTCGCCGGAAAAGCCTGCAATGATGTCCGTTGTGATCGAAATATCGGGAACAAGTTCGCGCAGACGGTCGATTTTCTTTTTGTAATCTTCATAAGTATGGAGTCGCTTCATCCGTTTGAGGATCCGGTCCGATCCCGATTGAAGCGGCAGGTGGAAGCGGCGGGAAATTTTTGGATTGCGCCGAATCACCTGAAATAACTCCTCCGTGGCATCTGAAGGATGGGAAGTGGTGAAGGAAATCCGCTCGAGGCCTTCGATTTGGCAAAGCCTTTCGAGGAGTTGGGGGAAAGAGACGCGTTCGTCATTGCGAGGCGGCATTCCAGGCGATGCCGAAGCAATCTTCAAGCTCGTAGATTGCTTCGCCCCTTCGGGGCTCGCAACGACGTCTCGGGTCTCGGTTCTCGGCTCGCGGTTCGCGGCTCCGTTATAACTATTCACATTCTGCCCCAGAA
Source organism: uncultured bacterium (assembly GCA_964565495.1). Classification (GTDB taxonomy): domain Bacteria; phylum Omnitrophota; class Omnitrophia; order Omnitrophales; family JACQLI01; genus CAZMFE01. The sequence continues at coordinate 699 of CAZMFE010000025.1, read as the reverse complement.
GCGTAATCCACTTCACCCCTTCCCCCACCAACCGGCTCGCTTCGCGATAAACCTCCCTGGCCGGCATCGAAACCTCAGACCCTCGTGTAATCGGCACGATACAGAAAGTACAAACTTTGCTGCAGCCCGTCATAATGGGAAGCCAGGCGTGAAATTTTCCTTGGCGTTTGATGAGGTCCGTGTATTCAATCGAAATTCCTTCCTGCTTGATTCTTGCAACCTGCTCCCTGGTGCGTGCAACTTCTTCAATTAATCCGGGTAACTCTTTGATGTTCCGCGTGCCGATCATCAAATCAAGCTGAGGAAATCTCTGAAAAAGCTTCTCGCGGTGCTCCTCCACCATGCAACCCATGAGGCCCACAATCAAATCCGGATTCGTCCTCTTAATCTTTCCGAGCATTCCCAGGCGGCTGAAGACACGTTCTTCCGCATGCTCGCGCACGGAACAGGTGTTCATGAGGACGACATCTACCGACACACCGTCATTGCGAGGAGCCGTAGGCGACGAAGCAATCTCCGAACCCATAGATTGCTTCGCTTCGCTCGCAATGACACCATCCCTACCATCGCCCTCCCCCACAATCTCAAACCCCGCATGTTCCAAAATCCCCGCCGCCACTTGACTATCATATTCATTCATCTGACAGCCGAAGGTCTTAATAAACACGACTGGCTTCTTTTGCCCGGAGACGGTCCCCG